>JAJDEE010000288.1 GCA_029259975.1 Planctomycetota bacterium | reverse complement strand
CCCCGAAAGTTCACTAAGAACAGTTGGCGGCACCTCGAATAGATGGTTGAGCGTTCGTGAGAACCGCTCGCAGAAACAGGTCAGCGATAAATCGCAAAATATTATGTCAACCGGTTGACAACGTGTTGTTCATAGATGGGTTGGTTCTGTCGGCGGTTGATGCATTCTCGCTATAGACTTTCCACCGACAGGTTCACCCATCATGTGCTTAGCGAAAAGATGGGTGCAAGCACACCATCCTACGCGGGCTACGCCGTTCTCGGCGCGACTGGATCCGAGCTTTGAAGGCAACCAGGAGTTCTATAGGTGACAATTTTTTAGTCTCGGTTTTCAGCGCAAACCCCGACTGTTTCAACGCTTTTCTGGTGGCGCTAATTTTTGTACCCACGGTTATGAGAGCATCTCCGCCAACGATTTCAACCCAAGGTAGGACATCACCAGTGAAAAACCGAAAGCCCCGATTAGACCCGTGTTCATCAAGATCCCGGCTCGATGTTTTCCCATGAGATCATTTCGATTGACGAGGAAAAAGATACTCCCCACGACCAGGGGCAATACGAACACTTGAGCAATCTGGGTGGCGATCTGGGCTGACAGTGGGTTGGCGCCGAACACTGGTACAGTCAAACCGGACATGCACGCAATTCCGGTAAGGATTCGGAACATTGGTGTGCTGACCTGTAATTCACCCTCACGATAATCCGCAATCAATAGCGGTAGAACCATCGCGATAGGAAATATCGATGACAGTCCCGCGCTAAGCGTTCCAACCAGGAACAATCCTACCGCGAACCGACCGGCGATCGGTTCGAGCGTATAGACCATGTCGAGGATGGTGTCGAGCGACTTACCCTGGTGAAACAGCGCACCTGTCGCGGCAGCCATAATGGATGCGCTGATGATAAAGACTAACAACGCTGAAACGAAGGCATCGCGACTTTGCTCCCGTCGGTTTTCTCTCCCCCAACCTTTTCCTTTCATCAACAGGGGTCGCACAACGAAAGTCGGTGCCGCCATCGTCGTGCCCACAAAGGCAACGACAAGCAGTGTGCCCCCTTGCACACTCGGAATCGAGGGAATCAGGCCAAGTGCAATCTCACCCGGCGCAGGTAGAACCACGAACATCGACGCGATGAAACCGATGCCCATGAGTGTCACAAATATCACCAGGACTTTTTCAAAAAAAGAGTACCGGCCAACCAGGAGTAGTGAGTAGGTTGTGACCAGAATGGCGACAGCAATCCCGATTACCACGCCGTAGTTTGTTTCCGGAATGGAAGGGATGAAAAGCCGCATACTGTCGTAGATTAAGTTCGAAGCCAAACCGACCAGGCCCGACAATGCCAACCACTGGCCAGTCACAACCCCGATGAGGGTAAGGACTGCGAGCACCTTGCCGAAACGTAAATGCGTACGGATGCCATGGATTGCAGTTCCGCCCGTGACTACCGCATAACGGCCGTAAGCCTCCATCAACGTCCAGCTAAAAACGCAACTGAGCACCAGAACCCAAAGCAGTTGCATGCCGAATCGTGCGCCCGCCGTGGCCATCGCGGTTACGCTGCCAGTGCCTATCGTATAACCAATGCAGAAAATACCCGGACCAACAAGCAATACGAGACGGATCAGGCGTTGGAGTGGATTTGAGTGGGAAATCACAGTGGGACTCATTACAAAAAGGAGCGATTCGACTTCAAAAACTACCGATTTTCCCAAGCATACCCGTAAAGGAATGCCCGATGAAGCACGAATCGGACTTGGACGGCTTCAGCCGGGCCCTTTTCGCCTCCCTTCCAACCGACCGTGGCGCGCCGGTGGTCTCCTGTGATCGGACGGCAATCTTCAACCGAGAAACCGGGAACCGGAAGACCGGATTTATCAAGCAGTTCGGCCCGGAATTCACCTCCTTTGCGGACTCGGAGGTTGACCACTAGCGAGCGGCCTTCGAGATTCTCCGGATGGGTTACCGCCTCGCCGAGCGTGGCTCCTCCCGCCGAGGGCACCAAGGCCCACAGCCGGTCGAACTGCCAGGTAGCGCGACACAACGCGGTATTGAAGGGCAGTGTCGGTGTCTGAAATCCAATGACTGTCTCCCCACCGACCTCGATCCGAGGTTCAAATCGGGTATCGAAGATCTCTCCATGGAGTCCCTCAGACCCCGCGTAATAGACGTGCATCCGATCCTTCTCGACAATGGGGTGGTGCATCTGCCAAATCATCCCGCCGCCGTAATCCCCGAGTGGAGGATTTGGCAACGTTGGTCGACGGTCCGGCCGCCACCAATGGATGCCATCGCGGGACGCAGCCATTTGCAACGACATCGTCTGGATAGCCGAATTGTAGTAGGTGACGATTCCCACGTAGCCACCTTCGACCTTCACCGGTGTAAGTTCCAGGAACTGGGCAAAGTCTGGATCGCGCCAATCCCGCTCCAAAACCTGCGTCTCATCGCCCCACGTGCTGCCGTCCCGACTGATTCTCCGAGCTATCGAACGGAGGCCACCACGGTGGTTGTTGTCATAAACAATTATCCGACCGCCTTCGGTCATCTTGGGATAATTCTTAAAATAAGAAAAATAGGGTCCGTTCGACTGGCGATAGACATAGGAAACATCGGCGCCGCCACCATGCGATGGGTGAATCGGACCCTCAATAAGTTTCCAATCCTTCCCATCCTGCGACCGGTATTTGTAGGTCGCCCGCTTTTCCTCGGGCGCAGGAAGATGTCCCACATGCTTGGGGTCCGGCCCGTATATTGGAGTTCTGAGCACGAACATTTCATAGGGCCATACCGTGTTTTCCGGGTCAACAAAAACCGAAGCATAGACAGCAGTTCCACCTGAGTCCAAATCAAAAATGATGTTCGTATGCTCATGCCCTGGCCATTCAACAACGGACAGCTTCGGTCGGTACCAGTTGACCCCGTCTTTGCTCTCCAAATACGTCAAGCGGCGAAATTTCTCATGTGTGGACCGTATTCCCTCAAACGTTTTCTCGGCAGGCGTCGAAACTTGCCAGGCTTTCCACAAACCGTCGATAGGATCGCGCAGAACTGTTCCATGGGCCATGACGCCGCCTGAGTCCCAGGGCATGGCGGGTTCCAGTAGTGGATTGTGGGGATCTTGAACTCCCTGTTCCACACGCCAGGCGGCAAGTTTTAGAGATTCAAAATCATCGGGCATCAACAGCGGCATACGCTGCGCTGCGACCGGCAAGGCCGCAAACATAACTGCGAGGAGCCAGGTCGTACGAAAGACCGCGTGACTATCTACGTTCAAGTTTTTGCATCTCATAAAAAGGATTACCTTGCTTCAGATTTGCTGACGATTTCCGGTTGCTTTTCCAATTACTAGGTTTATCGCTATTGGGCAGGGGGATATTCGTGAACTAAGTGATGTTGGGCCGGTTCGTCTTCTTCGATCTTGCAGAACCGCTCGCACGGCGCGAGCCAACAGTTGTCGTTCCAGTCATCGCACACACGGCTTACTTCACCGCTAACGGTATATCGCTTGCCTTTGATTGGGATGCCTGTACCCTGCTCGCCCCAGAACTGATGGATCAGCCCCGGCGGAATGCAGAGGCTCTGGCCGGGCTCCAGGCGGAGTTGCTCGCCGGCCTTGTGCTCCCTTGTTTGCCCATCGACTTGAATCGTGAAGTTTTCGTCCGAGCATTGACCTTGGTCGTTGGATTGAAACAAGCGAATGAGGATGTTCCCCCCACCACGGTTGATGATATCCTCCATCTTGGAACGATGGAAATGCAAGGGTGGTTTCTGATGTTCCGGGTCAAGGATCAGTTTTTCCGCATAGTCTTTACCCGAACCAAATTTTGGCGACCCGTTTCGCAGGGTGAGAAGCGTACGGCCAAGTTGATCAAAATTTCCTTGACCGAAGTCCGTCACATCCCAGCCAAGCATAGAATGTCGAATTTCGTCACACTCTGAACCTTTGGACTCCCAGTCCATTACGGTCCAAGATGCAAAAGAGGGTAAATTCAACCCGACGGCGGCAAAAACCTCCTTGGCGATCTCGATGGTTTGATTAACGGTTGACCTTTTCATCTTCTTTCCCTTTCGCAGATTTGTTTCATGCAACCGCCAACTGCGATACCCAGGATGCTGGGGCAAGCGACGCAACTGTAGTACTAAGGATCGTTCGTAAAATAAGTGGCGGATTTAGATCTATAGCGGCAGGCGCAAGCCCTCCGGTTTGCGACACCGGAGGGCTCGCGTCCTACCGCTAAAAGCATCATTTGTTTTGTGAGCGATACTAAGGTGTTCCCGGAAGATTTCCGAAATACCTTGGTGTGCGGCAGGAATTCGCATTTTTACAGGAGAAGATCCGGATCAAAGATGGCCGTATGGCACAGATCAATCCGCAACGTCGTCCCCATTGTCGTCTTGCGGAGAAATATTACAAGAACCTGTGGATGAGAATATATGGAAATCAGGCGGCGTCCTTGGTTTCTTTCTCTCTGTTGATGAATTTGATTCCGTGGACGACTGTCTTGGTTCACCAGAAAGATTTCAATTTCAGTAGTTCCAAATTCTGTGGAAAAGAAAGACCAGAAACTGTAATTTGGAACACTAATCTGCACTAATCTTCGCTAATACGATTAGTGCAGATTAGCGAAGATCAGCGTTCTTCCCTTGTTTTTGGAACTACTGAATTTACGATGAACCAAGACGCATGTGCAAACAAGGGGAAGCCAGCGTACGGCTTCCTAGGTATACTGGCGTCTGTACGTTGCATACTGTAACCTAACTTTTTCTGGCTAGCGGGTGTGCCGCCGGATGTGCCGGAGTTACAGCCTACTGAGGAAAACGAGAAAAACACCTATAATTCTAGCGACGGACGGGTGGCAGAGTGGTCGAATGCACCGGTCTTGAAAACCGGCGTGCCGCAAGGTACCGGGGGTTCGAATCCCTCCCCGTCCGCTCTTTCATACCAACGACTTACGTCAATTCAGGGAAAATTCTACTCTGGTTCTTTTGACGCCGTTCTGACACACTTTCGTATTCTTGTTATGCTTGGTGTGAGGTTACGTAGGCCGTGAACAGTTTGGAGACTATTCCAGCTGCAATTCAAATCTGGCGATAGGATCGATCATGCGGAAGCTTCTCTATGCCATGGCAATACTCGGTGCTGTCACGGTCCTGCACTCACCAGCCAGCCACGCCCAGGGCGTCGTCCAAGGAATATTTATTGACCAAGGACTTTTTCTGGGCAACCAGGTGTTCTCGTTTGAGGTCACAAGTCCTGTGGAACTACAGGGTTTTGATTTCTCCGCTTTAGCTACGCCGAGTGGTGGTGGCTTTATGGGAGAACTTCTAAATACTGGGATATCAATTTTCGCCGACGCTATTCCTAACGCACCACGCACATTTATTCCAGCATCTTTTGATGTCGTCCTCTCACTTGTTGGACCAGAGAGTTACTTCCAATTCTTTCCTCTTGAACTTTCTTCCGCAGACCTAGTGGTGGATGACGTCAACAGTTTTCTCTTCCCAACTACGGACCTCCTTCAAGCACGCTTCATGCTTCGAGACGTATTCCCTGCAAACGTGCCTAATGATGTTGCTGTATTAACAGTACCTCCGGGCGAGAGCGTAAGATTTCTCGGCGGGACTGCGACAGACACGAATGGAAACGTTTTGCCGATTCTCTTGGTGCCTGAACCAACCTCACTAATTTTGGTTGGCCTGAGCATTGTCGGATTGCTTAGCTTTCGAATCCCTCCCCGTCCGCTTAATAAGACAGCATAACAAACAGCATCAGGGGAAGATTTCTGAAAGTAGGTCCTCGAAGATGGCCTGTTCGCTTGCTTGCTCTTCGGTCTCTTCCTCACGTGCTTGCCGACGCTTGCGGGCACGCCGCTCACGGGCCTCAGCCAACTTGCGGTCTCGTTCGTCGAAGATTGCTTGCTCACGCCAGCCAACTTGTCGGCAGGCGTCACATAACCAATGCTGCTGTGCAATCTACGATGATTGTAATCATCCACCAAGCGTTCGACTCGCGGCTACCACATCCTGGTCCATCATCAGATAGGTCAGACGACGATAACTTTCAAGCGGATGCTCTGCATGAAAGGCTACAATCGCTAATCTTTCCCAGGCTTCGAGCCTGTCCTCCTGTCTCCAGGCCAAACGTATAGAGCCACTTGTATAGCTTAGGTGTGATTACCTCTAATGTTCCACTTAATCAGGATGCACGGATTTCGACGCTCGTTCTGTGACGTAGGCTTGTCTATCTTGCATCACGCAAAGGCTTGACTCATGCTTAGACCAACGGCTGTTTTACTTTTCACACTTGCCTGCTCAGCAGTAGGGGCTGAGGGACTTTCTGACAAGAGACTTCAGAAGATCGCAGGAATTGAGTATCGAGGAATAGGTTTTTCCTCTACTCAAAAAGATCTGCTGAAAACTCTACCTAAAGCCAAGCTAAACGATAGGCACGCTGGCTCGAATCGAGGAATCGCTACATACGAATACAGAGACGACCCTGCCATCGATTGCGTACTGTTGAGATTCTTCGATGATGAGTTGGTGGAAATTCAATACGTCTACTTTCCGATCACTATTGCCAGAATGGGGGGAGCTAAGCCTATTACGGCCTTAGCAGTCGCCGAATATGGCGAACCAACGAAGCAAGTTGGCCAGAAACGCCTTTGGGCTTTCCCCAGCATTGACCGTGCCATCGTTGTGTCTGAGAGTAAAGGGCAGTGGTCACAGCAAGTTTTCCATAGTTCGAGACACAATAGCCTACCTGACTACCCAAAAACTACAGCAACTCCCAAAGAAAATAGGATGCTGGTAGCAACGGGTCGTGTGGTTCCCGATATGTCTGAGTCCAGCCGGGTCGGTTCAAACACCATTTTTGGTAAGCAGAGCGTAGCCTATCGCGAACCAACCAAAATGACTCGCTCGCCCACACGCATTAAAGGCAGAGGCTATCTGTCTAATGAGGAGTCCAGCATAAGCCTCAGCGTCTTTTTCTTGATGGCACTCGCAATACTGGCGTATCTGTTTCCCGCGATTATCGCTTGTAACCGAGGCCATCGAAACTCAGCTTCCATAACCATAGTAAACGTATTCTTCGGTTGGACGTTGCTGGGGTGGGGAGTAGCTCTTGCTTGGAGCCTTAGCAGCAATCGAGTCAACTACAGTGTAAACAAGAGGAACTGCTTGCGATGCGGGAGCCGAGTTGGCGAAGGCATGATTAGATGTCCCTATTGCATTCACGAAGTAGGACCAATTGACAGTCACTTATCGCCATCGGGATATGAAATACCCTAAACGAAGACCCTAAACGAGACTGGTCTAAATTGCGCCGGTTTCCACTGCTGGACAAACCAGACAGTGGCACCCAATGACGTTTCTGTTTTCGCGGGCGGCGGTTGGCACAGGTTGGCGAAGCCTACCAGTGTGACGACAGTCGCAAGAGGGTGTGGCTCATTCGTAGCACCAAGTCACCACAAAGTCTCTTGTCACCAGCGGCGACCCAGGTAGCCTACGGCAACCTGGGCGACCCATTTTATGAAAACCGCTGAAAACCGCTGATCAACGCTAAAAAGCGCTAATCGTATTACCCCAAACTCCCTATTAGCGTTTATTGGGCGAGCGGCCATAGGTAATTTACCCCGGCGAAAACCGCAGGCTAGCGTTTTTGAATTTGCTGTAGCGG
>JAJDEE010000287.1 GCA_029259975.1 Planctomycetota bacterium | reverse complement strand
GGTCGTTGGGCATATGCAATCTGCACAGCTTCTGCTTGAGCAATCCGAAGACGCGAGCAGCGCCATTTCTGCGCAAACGGAGGCACTGACCGGCCTCGACGCGATCATTGCGGAACTCACGCAACGGCAGAGTCGCTGCAATGGGGGGCAATGCCAAGGAGGAGGCAAGTGCGAGAAGCCCGGCCAGGAGTCTAAGCCGGGGAAGAAACCAGGCTCGTCGAGCAAAGCGGGGAAAAGTCCTTCGAGTTCGTCTACAACCAATAGCGACGCTGATCTTTCTCCCGAGCTGGCGGTCGCTGGCGAATTAGTGAAAGATCTATGGGGAAAACTCCCCAAACGTCAGCGCGAACAAATCTTGCAACCGCTTAGCGAAGAATTTTTGCCCAAATACGCCAGCGAAATCGAAGCTTACTTTCGTGCCTTAGCCGATCCGAACCGTAACCTCCCAGAATCACCATGAGCAAAGCTTTCTTTTTCTTTGTTGTCGTGCTTTGTGTCTCGGCTTGCCCTGCGCATGCTGTTGAGGATCCTTCCCGACCGACACTGATGACAACAGCTGCAACGCAAGCTGCCAACAAGGGGCTAGCATTTCTCACCGAGCGTCAACTTGAAGACGGCTCGTTTGGCACCAGTGGCTACGCCCGTAATGTTGCTGTCTGTGGGTTGAGCGGCATGGCTTTTTTGGCTAGCGGCAGCACACCGACGCGTGGCCCCTACGCCGAACAAATCGATCGCTGCATCGAATATCTGCTTGAGCAGACAAGCGAGGAGGGCTTTATTGCTGCGGCCGATGCAACCAGCAGGGGGCCAATGTACGGCCACGGGTTTGCGACACTTTTTTTGTGCGAAGTCTACGGCATGTCTGAGCAGACCGAGTTGCGCGATAGGCTAGGGCAGGCGGTCGAGTTGATTGTTGGCTCACAGAATCCCGAGGGAGGGTGGCGTTATCAGCCCCGACCCAACGACGCCGATCTCTCGGTGACGGTTTGCCAGGTGATGGCACTACGCGCCGCCCGCAACGCAGGAATCGCCGTCCCGCGCAAAACGATCGACCAAGCAATCGCCTACGTCAAATCTTGCCAAAACAACGACGGTGGCTTTCGTTACACGTTGGCCGGAGGAGGGCAGCCAAGCCAATTCGCGCGCTCGGCGGCGGGCGTGGTGGCGCTATACAATGCGGGAATCTACACCGGCCCCGAACTAACGAACGGGCTTGATTATCTTGAGCAGTTTCAACCGGGCAAAGAGAACGCGGGGCGTGACGGCTACTATTTTTATGCTCACTACTACGCGGCGCAGGCGATGTGGCATGCGGGCGGCGAGCGCTGGCAGCAGTGGTACCCGGCAATCCGCGACGAATTGGTAGCGCGCCAACGGGCTGATAACTCGTGGATCGATTCGATTTGCGTCGAGTACGGCACGGCGATGGCGTGCATCGTTCTGCAAGTTCCCAATAATTATTTGCCGATTTTGCAGCGGTGAGCCAACAACCATGAGATTGTCGGCGTTTGAATTGCATATTCCTCGTAGCCCCTGGCTCTGCCGGGGGATGATGTCACCATGAAATTATGTCGTGAAAAAATCCCCCGACAGAGCCGGGGGCTACTAATCGCATTTTTCCTTTGTGCTTGTCCGGCAACTCAAGCTGACGAGCCGTTGCTACTCGTGGGCCAACCGCCGGCACTAGCGACATTCCTCAGCGCGACCGCTGACGGAGAAATCGAATTCCAGGTGGCTGGCCAATCACGCCAAGTCCAGCTGCAAAAAATGACTCGTTGGTCGACGCCACGAATGAATTCCGACCGTAGCGAACTCCTGCTCGCCGATGGCAGCCGACTCGTGCTGGCCGACGCTTGGACGGGGCAGCCGTCGTGGGAATTAGCAGGCGACACGCTTGCCGCGACGACAAAGCTGTTCGGCAAGGTCACTTTTCTGCGTCGCCAAGTGCGAGCAATTTTGCTGCATGCGCCTACGGGCTTGACGCGGCGCACGAAGTTTTTAGATCAGCTACTCAATCACAAACCGATCGATGGAGAAAAGTCAGACTTACTGCACCTAACCAGTGGCGACCGATGGCTAGGACAAGTCGTGCATCTTACGGAGAAACAACAGATCGAAGTGAAGTTAGATTCGTCAGAGGAAATGTTGCAGCTGTCTGAAAAGCGAGTTGCCGCGATCCGTTTTGGTGATAGCGTCACAACTTCTGCAAAATCGGGCAAGCTCGTCGTCGGGTTGCGTGACGGCAGTTTGCTGGTGGCCAAATCTTTGATTGCCGACGCCGAGCAGCTGTGTATACGCACAGCTGACGGCATTGAACTTATCGGTCGCGACCGTAGCGAAGTTGCTCACCTGCGTTCGCTCAAGGCACGCTGCCTCTATCTCTCCGATTGCACCATCTTGGATTATCATCATGAGCCTTATCTTGAGATTTCCTGGCCTTATCGGCGCGATCGAAACGTCCTCGGCGAATCATTGCAAGTCGCCGGCCGCAACTACGCCAAAGGGATCGGGATGTTTACGGCCGCGCGGCTAACATACCGTTTGGACGTAGATGAGATCGCCGGTCGCTTTCATCACTTTCGCGCGACCGTCGCGATCGACGACGCGGCAGTTCGGCGCGGCAGCGTAATCTTTCGCGTTTACCTTCGTCGCGGTGAAGAGTGGCAACAAGCTTTTCTGAGTCCCGTCGTCCGTGGCGGCGATCCTCCCGTGCCGATCACGGTCGAACTTGGTAACTCCGCACAGCTTGCTCTCGTCGCCGACTTCGCCGACCGCGGCGACGAATGCGACTATGCAAACTGGCTAGATGCCCGGCTAGAGTAGGGTGAGCGAGCCTCATCTCCAACGTCCGATAATCATTGTTATGTTCGTTTTCGGGGCGTTTTCATGCGAGAAAATGGCCTGTTCGCATCTGGCCCTGCAGCCCCAAGATCTATGAGCCAGCTTGCTGACTTCGCTGACGTTGCAGAATCGTATGGTAGATCAGTCCAACGAAAACTAGATCTGTCGCGTCGAGCAAGCTTCCGTCCGAGTCGTAATCCTGCACTCGCCAGCCGCGACTACACCAGTCGATTCGCGTCGCGCGTGCTGCAATCCTCTCGCCCAGTTTGACCTCGTAAGCAGACGAAAAGAGACTGACCCGAACTAATTGTGCTGGGCCTGAGCGAAGATTCAGGTTCCAGGTTCCTGTGAAGAAACCGGCACGGCTGCCGTCGGCAAGTGTTTCTTGCGTGTTTGTATCGATCAGCTGAAATTGACTGCCCAACCACGATTGCTTCTCAAAACGCATTTGCAACCGTTCCGTCAGCCGGATATCGATGCCTTCTCTGAACCAACGACCCCGAAATTGGCCGATCGGTCGCTCGTCCAATTTCAAAACATATCGACTGGAAAAGCAGTTCGCTGATTGGGCTTCGAGTAGCATTGGCTTATAGCGGCGCGCCGCTGGGACGGTCGGCAGTTTGCGGCTGGGATGGCCAGGCTGGAATCGGCTGCGACTGTGGTTGCGGTTGCGTTGGCCAAGACGGTTGCGAACGATCGTAGACCGAAGGTTGCTGCTGAGGCGGTGCTTGTTGTTGTGGCTGCTGTGGCCAACCGTTGTTTTGCTGGTCGCTTTGAGCCGGCCAGCCAAAGTCTTGGCTGGTTGGTAGTTGCGACGGAAAACCTGTGGCGTGATGCGACTGATGATTCGGATCGAGTCGTTGCTCGATTTTCTCGACATAGGGATGAATCACGTCGTGGATTTCTGGAGGCACGACCGTATGGGTTTTATCCAATAATCGGACGATGTACTCGCCGGTTCGTGAAGCGATGATCATGTCTTTTTGGTTTTGCGGTAAGATCGTCACGGCGAAAAACGTGATTATGATGCTCAGTAGCACGCCTTTGGCAAATCCGATCAGCGCGCCCATCTGGTGATCGAATCCGTCGAGCTTCACCCGATCGATCATCCCCGAAACCAGCCGAAAGAGTGTCCAAATAACAAAGGATGTAGCAACGTAAATCGCCAGCATCGCCACCGCATAATTCCAGGGAGCATGGTCGCTGATATGTGGCGCTAACTGATCGGCATACCGACGAGCAACGAAAGCACTCACCACCAGCGATGCTAGCGAAGCGACCTGCCAAGCCATGCCCTTCCAAAATCCAAACAACGTGGCGGCTACCAGGACCAGGACGATGAGCATGTCGTAGGTTTGCATGGTGGGATATTTGATGTGAGATTTGAGATTGAAAATCGGGCTGTGTTGTGTGTGGGAGTATATCTGGCTGGGGCGGAAGGAGGAAGGCGGAGTTACGCGCATCCTGATGTAAGGCACCGCTTTGCCAGCGAAATAGAAATTAGCCGCCGATGAACGCCGATAAACGCAGATGGCTTGCGCTACGATTAATATCTGCGTTCATCCGCGTCCATCGGCGGCTTTTCAATTGCATGCTAGCTGTGCAAGCTTAACGGCTTGTCTGGTCTCGCCGAACGACAAACCGTAAAGTTCTTCAACACACATCTTCATTCTCACATCATCTATCAGACATCCCCCATGGCCGGTTTCAAAACTCATATCACGACCAGCAGCCTGATAGGTGTTGGCTACACGGGCTTGGGGCTGTCTCTCGGCTTGCCGATCGAGTCTTCGTTGATTGCAGGCGGGCTGTGTGGTATTGGCGGGATGCTGCCTGATATCGATAGCGACTCGGGCATACCGTTTCGCGAATCGATGGGGTTTGCGGCGGCGATTGTGCCGGTGTTGATGCTCGATCGATTTCGCGAATTTGGCTTGAACCACGAACAGGTGGTGCTTATTTGCGGCTCGATGTACTTGTTCGTACGGTTTGGCGTCGCGCGCTTGCTGGGTCGCTACACGGTGCATCGGGGCATGTTTCACAGCTTGCCGGCGGCGCTGATCTTTGCCGGCATCGCTTTTTTGGTGAGTGGCTACAACGACCTTCAGCTGCGATACTTCAAAGCGACCGGCATCTTCATTGGCGTGATGTCGCATCTTATGCTCGACGAGATCTACGCCATCGAATGGCATCGGGGCCGTTGGCGGTTCAAAAAATCGTTCGGCACCGCCATGAAGCTATGGGGGAAAAGTGCCCTCGCTAATGTCTCGACCTACGCCAAGTTGGCGCTCGTCGTATTGTTGATTTTGAGCGAACCGATGGTGATGGAGAAATACGGCCAACTTGCACCCGTAGTGCTGCATAGCGAAGATTTGCTTGGAATCCCTCACGATCACTTTGCACATAACGATCCAAGCAGTGCCCCCCTGCCCTTCGCCAGAGATACACGCGACGGGAACATTACCCCGCAAGCGTGGGATTCGTCTGAGAACCAGCGTTTAGCTCAGCAGAACCAACCGCAACGCGATCGCACAATTTACGACACGGCGCGGCGGATTTGGCAGCGTTTGAGCGGCGAAACTGTGAAGTGACTACTTTGCAAGCGATCAAAGCTCTCGAAAATGTGCGCGGGAACATTGTGGGTTAGGACCTTGGCGGATTAGAATGGGCACTTGGGAGTTATCTGCAACGCCTGACGCTTTTCCGGAGAAGGTCTTTTCATGCTTCGATACGTCCAATGCCCAGCGTGTGATTCTAAGCTGAAGTACGATGGCGACCGAGCATCGATCATCTGTCCCAAGTGCAAGCGGCGATTCGACATCGGGTCGAATCTTCAGGCACCTGCTCGCCCCTCTTCCGAATCTCAATGTTTGGCACCTCCGTCAGACAAGAATACTAGCAGCTCGAATGGCATGGTTGTCGGGGTCGCTGTGGGCGTTATCGCAACAATTGCAATCCTCGGCGCCGCCCTATTTTTCCTAAGTGGCGATTCCCAAGCGGTTGCTGATCTTAGCGAGGAAAAGGCCGAAGCGGTTGTCTCTGAGCCGGTCGATACGTCTATCGCAGACCCAACAGAACAACCGACGATTATCTTGAGCCAACAGAGTAAGCAGGCGTCGCCGAAGCAAGACATCGAGTCGCAGCAATTGGCCAAGGTGAACCCAAAAGCAAGCGAAAGCTCAGAGCAGGTTACGCCGGTCCAACATCAAAGCACTCAAAAGCCGGACCAAGAATCTCCGGAACCCTCTGGGGCAGGGAAAAACTCCTTTTACTATCAATGGAATAGGGGGCAAAGACACGACTACGAGTTTCAGATTGTGGTCGATTTGAAAGCTGGCAAAAAAACCGTGAAGGGGAATTGTACGTATAAAGTTGGGGGAGTCGTCAATCAACCTACCAAAGAGGAATTGACTGCTACGGGGACGGGTTTTTTCGTCTCGTCGGAGGGCTATCTCGTGACGTGTGCCCATGTGGTCGAGGATGCGGCGCAAGTGAAGGTGACTTTAGGTAGGCAGGAATGGGACGGAAAGGTTGTCGCGGTCGATACGTTGCAGGACTTGGCGTTGGTGAAGGTCGCCGCTCGTGGCATGCCGACATTACTCCTTTCTGATGCCAACGATGTTGAATTAGCAGAGTCGGTACGTGTGGTTGGCTTTCCTCTCTCGAGTCTGCTCGGCAAGGGGATCAAAATTACGAGTGGGACTGTCGCAGGCAGAACTGAGGAAGAAGAAGGATCCCGCAGCTTTCAGATCGACGCGACGGTGAATCCTGGCAATAGTGGCGGCCCGATTGTCGATGAGCGTGGGCGAGTGGTCGGTGTCGCGAGTGCTTTGCTTTCAGGCACTCGAATTTCTGAAGTGGGCTTTGGAGTTCCGGCCGAACAAGTCCACAAGCTGCTTCGACGGGCAAAGGTTTCTCCGACCGGGGTCGCCCTTCCCAAGCCGCTAAGCGGTCCAGAGTTGGCAAAGATGGTCACGCCCGCGGTTGCCTATTTGGAAGTAGTAATCAATCCCGAAGCTCGGCAGGCCTCTCGAGTCACTTTCCAATTTTCTTATCACGAAGAGGCTGCCCCACCAGCAAAAACGACTTCGGTACATGAGGCTTTAATTCGGGAAATGCAGAATAGAAACCACTTTCCAAAGATGGGACGTGGAAGTTTTGCAGTCACGCGACAGGGCCAGATTACACAGTACCAAGGCGAAGGGTCTTTGCCCTATGACTTGGACCGAATCGGAAGCCTAGCAATCGAAGACCTGAGCCATGAGGGCAAGCAGAGTTGGTCCACCTCAGCGATTACCGAATTCCGCGTTCAGGAGCGAGGCAACCCGTTTCAGATGCCCAGGCATTTTGGATTTCAGCAGGGTGGACAACTTCGATCTTTGTTGGAGCCAAAGATAAAAAGTTATCCAGCGACCGAGCGAGTTAGCTATCGAATAGCGAAAGAGACACCCAAACTGGTGACGTTGTCCAAAACTTATGAGTTTCGGACCGTGGAAGAGGACGACCCGCCCCTGTTCCTTCAAAATGGATCGGGCACATTCGTGTTTGACAAAAAAAACGGGATGCCGATCAGCCTGGAATACAAATCAACGGTGAGTTCACGCGCGGACGATGGATCGGTCCAGTCGGTGCCTTATACCTTGAGCTACAAATTACGAACCCCGAAAGAAGTGGTTGAAGAGTCCATTCTCGATGGAATCGCAGCTGCTGCACGACACGTTGGAGAGTCGATCGCCAAGGATTCGGAACGCAAATTCGGCCTAAAACCTCGGACGGGCCGGCCGAGGCGACCTGCAAAACCAAGATCGAAAAGCGATCCCCATCGCGTCGACGAGCTGATTGCCATCATCAAAAAGAAGACTGCTGAGTACCGCAGCCAGAATCTGCGAGATCCTTCGCTTTCTTCCGAGTTGGATGAATTGGCTGGCTTGGATGTTGTTACCAAGCATCAGCAGCTGGTGGGGAAGATATTTTTGTATTATGCAAATCAAAAAGATCGGCTCTCACAACGAAATGCTACCTATGGACTTGTGAAATGGGCTACGAAGAAGCAAGTTCCTGGGATGATCAAGCTGCTCACGACAGAAGTCGAAGGAATCGATTGGCCTGAGCGTGGGAAGATCATCCAAGCACTTAGCCGGTTTAAGTCACCACGGGTCTATCGAACGATCGCGTCGCGTTTGGTTTATTTCACCGAGGAGAGCGAGGCGAAAGAGGCCTTAATCGGATTTGGCTCGGTGGCAGAGCAGGCCGTAAGTAAAATGTTGGGCCACAAATCGGAAGAGGCTCGTGATTTAGCGGCTGAAATTCTGGAGGAAATCGGAACTCGAAAAAGCTTGTCCGCTCTAAAAATAGCTCTGGACGAGGAGCCGGGTCATTTCACCAAACGCAGCATCCAAGACGCGATCGATGCGATCCGAAGTCGTTGATTCAGCATCAAAACCCCCGGTTCTGACGTGCACATCCACCATTTCATTGCTCAGACCAGCGGTTCAGGCTCACAGATGGCGGATGGTGACGGCTTCGCCGGCTCTGTGCCGAGCATTAGAATGCAAACAACCGACGTGGTGCTGCCCCTACCACACCGGATGCTCAACTTTTTGTTCGTCTAGCTAGTCGTCGGCATCTGGATGCTACGAGGACTCCCAGCCCGAGCAACAGGATCGATGTAGGTTCTGGGACGGCAGAAACTGCAGCTAGTGGTGGTGGACCGCCGTATTGTGTATTCCAGACGGCCAGATCGGCGGCGGCGACGGTTCCATCGAAGTCGGCATCGCCATTGGAGTTATCCACCTGGCCCGACAAACCAAAACCCCGTTGCCAGATAAGAAAATCCTCCCCACCCACATTGGTGTTGCCGCTGAAGTCGGCGTTAGGATCCAGACCTGCAACTGTAATCGATACATTGTCAAAGTAGGCGTCTACGCCGCAGCCCTCGACAGGTCCGCAACTGGACTTCAGCTGCAGCGTCACACCACCGCTGACATCAGGACCCAGAGTGGTGTTCCAGGTAAAGGATTCCCAGTTTGTTTGGGGGAATAACGGGCCGCCGGTATAAATCTCTGCCTTGGATGTGCCGCCGCCGGTCAGTTCGGAGAAAAGCTCGACAAACACAACGCCACCAGCGCCTAAGAGCGAGCCACGTAAGTCCCAAGTGACGGTGATCGGCGCGCCAGCCGTGAGGGTTCCGGCTCCCAGGTTGGCATTCTTAAGCACGTTATCGACAGGCGGATCAAACTGCGTGCGGAGGGGTACATTAAGGTTTGCCGCATAAGTGCCGGAAGATGGGTTCACGGTAGTGATCGTCTGGATCCCACTTTGCGGGAACTGTGTCCAACCTGAAAAATCTCCTGTCTCGAAACCACCGTTGACGGCCAGTTCGAGGGCCGAAGTGTTAACAGTTAGCGCCATCGCGATAGCCGCGCTCAACCCGCTGATAAGTGTTCGTTTTAGAGACAACATAGGTTTTCCTTGTAATAGTTTTAGTAACTGTTACATGTAATTTGGTAAAAAAAGCTCAATGCCTCCTGCATAATCTGATGGTTAGCATGCGAAACTGCCCCTACAGTATTTTCACCATAGTTGGCATCACAAAGCTCGTCAATAATCTAACCGGAAAATTTTACTATGGGGGCAGTCCCTCGGGCGATTGCCCCACGCTTAGTCTATTTCACAGAGGGCAATGAGGCAAAAGAGGCACTACTAGGGTTTGGCTCCCTAGCAGAACAAGCGGTGAGTGAGATGTTGGATCAAAAATCGGAGGATGCTCGTGGATCGGCGGCTGAAATTC
>JAJDEE010000286.1 GCA_029259975.1 Planctomycetota bacterium | reverse complement strand
GATCGGATAACAGATTCTAAAGATGCCGTAGCCACCCAGCTTGAGCAAGATACCAGCCAAGATCATCGAGATCGGCGTCGGTGCTTCGACATGTGCGTCTGGCAACCAGGTGTGCAGCGGCACGCTCGGCACTTTGATTGCAAAACCGAGGAACAGCAGCACAAACGCCCACCACTGCAAGCTCTTGCCCCAAAGGACTTCGCTATCGAACAAATCGGTATGCTGCCCCATCTGTTGCAGGGCCATGATATTAAATGTGTGTAATTGCTTGCGTCGCGTTGGGTCGGCTTCGGCGTTGATTTCGGCAAACTTTTCAGCCAAACGAGAATCGCCAGCCGCCCAAGTTTCGAGCGCCTGATCAGCAGCTTCACCTTCGGCCACCGCCAAGATGCCGGCATCGGCCAACTGTTGCGCATCGAGCCTTGTCAGATCGCTATTAAAATAGAGCATCAAAATCGCGATCAACATGCCGACGCTACCTAGCAGCGTGTACAAGAAAAACTTGATCGCCGCATACTCACGACGTGGTCCGCCCCAGATGCCAATCAAAAAATACATCGGCAGCAGCATCACTTCCCAGAATACATAGAACAGGAAAAAGTCGAGCGACAGAAACACACCTAAAACGCCTGTCTCGAGCAGCAAGAACAGCACGCAATACGCCTTCACATGCTTGTTAATCGGCCAGCTAGCGCCCATCGACAGCACAAACAAAAAGGTGGTCAGTACCACCAGCGCAAAGCTCACGCCATCGATGCCCATCAGATACTGAATTCCAAACGAGGGAATCCACTCGAGATTAAACATGTGCTGCATCTCAGCCACGCCGACCGAAAAGCTGACTTCGTTGCTCTGAACGAAGAGCCCCAGCGAGAGCATGAAGGTCACGATCGTTGCTGCCAATGCGATCAGTTTGTACGCATCGTCAGTCACGCGCGGAAACAGCGCCAACACGAGTCCTGCCAACGCAGGAAGAAAAACAAGCAAGCTCAGATAAACCGCCGGTTCGCTGAGATTCATAATTACGCCACTATCTTTTGAAAGGTCAAAAAACTGAATTTATCAATTTTCACCACAGAGGCACGGAGAACACAGAGTTGTAAAATCAAACCTCGGTGTTCTCCGTGCCTCTGTGGTTAATTTCTCACACACAAACTTAAATATTCTGCACAAAACTAATTGCCACGAACAGTAAAATTGTGCCCGCGGCAATAAACATCACGTACTGCCGCAAGCTGCCGGTCTGGATTTTACGCAACCATAGACCTGTGTCCCAAGTTCCGCGTGCCAGGGTATTTACCGTGCCGTCCACAAGCGTACGATCAACAATCGCGTCCACTACCTTCGAGCCGCCCTTACAAATCGCCGCCGAGCTATGAATGATCGAGTCGAAAATATTACGGTCGATCCACGATATCCAGCCAGAGAACATCTTGGTTGGCTTGATGAAAATCCATTCGTAGATTTCGTCGAAATACCACTTATTCCACAGCCAACTGTGCAGCGGCTTGAAGGTCCGTTTTAATTCTTCCGGTCTTAGTCCAAAGTCCCAGAGATAAATCATCGTCGCGAGCAGTAGACCTGAAGCAGCCGTACCAAAAGCCCAGAGTCCTGCCGGTACTAAGAAGTTGTGAGCGTCATGCTCGTTGGGAATCACCAAAGCCGGTAACAACTCACCATGACTTGTTACCAAAGTCCCCACGGGCCTCGCCTGCTCTAGCAAGTTGGTCACTTTGAGATTCGTGCCAGGAAAAGCCCAACCCACACCAAGTGCAAAAACCGCCAGCAAAACGAGCGGAGCTGTCATCACACGAGGAGATTCATGCGCGTGATCGTAACGCTCTTGATTTCGAGGCTTGCCTGCAAAGGTCATGTACCACAGCCGGAACATATAGAAGGCCGTAATAAAAGCGCCAGCAACGGGAGCCCACTGCAAAATCCAATGCCTTGGATTTGAAACGCCAAAGCTAAACGCCTGCTCGATGATGGCGTCTTTCGAGTAGTATCCCGAAAAACCAATCCCCATCAGCGGGACACCCGCCCCGATGATTGCCAAACAACCAACCAGCATCGTGTAAGCGGTGATCGGCATCTTCTTGCGCAGGCCACCCATCTCGGTCATGTCATTAGTATGAACGCCGTGGATGACGGAGCCAGAACACATGAAAAGCAGGCTCTTGAAAAACGCATGCGTGATCAGATGGAACATCCCCGCTATCCAGCCGCCCAGCCCGAGCGCGAGCATCATGTAGCCCAACTGACTAATGGTCGAGTACGCCAAAACGCGCTTGATGTCGGTTGCTGTGATGGCGATCGTCGCGGCAACAAACAGAGTGATGCAACCTGTGTAGGCAATTACCAGTAACGCCTCGGGCGAAAGCACTGGAAAAAACCGCCCGACCAAATAAACGCCTGCGGCAACCATCGTCGCCGAATGCACAAGCGCCGAAACGGGTGTCGGGCCTTCCATCGCGTCGGGCAACCAAGTGAGCAGTGGGAACTGAGCACTTTTACCGACGCAACCGCAAAAGATGCCCACGCCGGCAACTAACAGCAGCCACTGGCCGGCGTGATTTTTTGTTGGTGGTTTCGCGTGGAGTTCTCCGCTGCCTGACGCCTCGCCTGCTGAAGCGGTATCGCCACTGCCGCCAGTGGCGCAATTGCATTCGGGAAAACGGTCGCCCTCGAAAACCATCCCTGCGGTTGGCTGGAGGTGGTAATCGTTTTCTTCGGTCCGCAACAGACTGAACATCCCCTGCTCAGTCACTTCGCCCTGTTCATTGGTCATGTCGCCAAAGGAAAAAGTGCCCAGGCTCGACCATAGCGCCATCAGACCGATCAACATGCCGAAGTCGCCCACGCGGTTGACGATAAACGCCTTGTTCGCGGCAGTCGATGCACTTTTGCGCTCGATATAAAAACCGATCAAAAAGTACGAGCAAATACCGACCAACTCCCAAAACACGAACACCATCGCGATATTACCAGCGATCACTATGCCGAACATGCTGAAACAAAACAGCGACAGATATTGGAAGAATCGATAGTAACGTCCCGGACGCTTGAGATTCTCGCCGCTTGTGAGCGTTACTTCTGGGTCGGTGAAATCGTGCAGCTCGTCGTGCATGTAGCCCAGCGCATAAATGTGTACGCACGAGGCAATCAACGAGACCATGCAGAACATCGCCACAGTGAGTGCATCGATGTAGTAGCCAATCGTCAGCTTGAGTTTGCCAAACACGCCAAGCTCGTACCAATCGGCTGTGATGTATTTGGGGGCCGCGTTATTCGCGTGCTCGCCATGCTCACCAGTCGCATGGCCAGCATGGCCATAACCCTCCGCCTCAGCAGCGACCAACCGGATCGGCACACTAACGCCAGCATGGCTATCGACTTCCTCGTGTTGTGCGCTGTGGTGCGAAGCATCTTGCAGTGGATGATTCGGCAACCAAACGCCAAACAGCGCCGTAAAGCTGCAAACCGCCGAAAAAACAATCGCCGTAGTGGCAAGCAGACCGGCCCCCTTGCCATGCGAGCCCATATGCTTGCCAAAAAACAAGATCAGCACAAAAGACGCCAACGGCGTCAGCCATGCCAGCGCGAGCAATTTAGGTAGCCAGGAAGGATCCATAACGAGTACTTCTTCTATCCCCGCAACTGATCGGCGCCGTCGACGTCGATCGAGCCGGTGTTGTTGTAAAAATTCAAAACGATGGCCAGGGCGACTGCCGCTTCGGCAGCGGCAAGCACGATCACAAACAGCGAGATCAACTGCCCATCCAGTCCCAGCGAGTTGGCATCGTTCCGCAAATAGCGGCTGCCAAACGCGATAAAGTTGAGATTGGCACCGTTGAGTACCATTTCGATGCCCATCAGTATGCCCAAGGCATTACGCTTGGTCGCCATGCACAGCACACCGCAGGTAAACATAAATGCCCCCACGACGACATAATGCGAGACGCCCACAGGCTCCGTCAACAAGTTAGCAATTATTGGGTTCATTATTTTACTTTTCAGCTACCGCCCGCACTAGCGCCGCTTGCTTTTCGTTTTGCTCTAGCTAAGTAGGCTGCACCGACTAGCACCACCAACAAGTGCACCGACACGATTTCAAACTGAAACAAATAGCCGGCCATGCCTTCTTGCTTGGCAGCGTCAGGCTCATCGAGTTTATCTACCCGTGCCCCGAGCAATCCCATCGCCAGCGGTGTCACGGTCTGTTCGACTTGCACGGCCTCAGCCGTTTCGCGGTCCAAACCGCTCCAGGCTGCTACGCCAAACGCTGCTTTGCCGAGCGTAAAGAACAGCATCAAGCCGATAAAAAACGCAACCACCCATTCACCGCTCGAAGTCCGCATTTCGATAAATCGTTCTTGTGAAGTAAGCATCACGCCAAAAATCAGCAGCACCAGTGTGCCGCCAACATAAATCATCAACTGCATCGCGCCAACAAAATCGGCGCCTGCCAAAAAGAACAGCCCAGCAGTCGACGACAGAGACAATACTAAGTAAAACGCCATCCGCACAATATTTTTCGCCAGCAACACACCCAGCGCAAACGCGCAAGCGATAAAGCTAAACAGCAAAAAGAAAAACGAAGGCCAATAGATTGCATCCATTGCTAGCGCCATCCTTTCGTGTTGTTTCCATGCGTTCGATTGGCTCCAACGTCGGCAATACGATCTTCTCCACCCACATCGCTTGCGTCCTCGCGCTGCCAGCCCTCGCTGACTTCGTAGGCAGCTTCTGGTAGGTCAAGTATCCCGAAGAAATTTTTCCCTGGCAGCTTGTATTGCCACAGGGTCGCCCCCAAAAACATTGCCGCAGCGATCGGTGTGCAGTATTTCAAACAAGTCGTCATCACCTGATCGATCCGCATGCGTGGCAAGGTCCAGCGAACCCAAATCATCACGCAAACGCCGATCGTGCCTTTCAACAGCACGTTTGCCAGTCCAATCGCTTGAGCCAAGCCCCAGCCAATCGAGCCAACTTCGCCGCTAAGCCCCAGCATCGAAGTGATCGGTACCGGCCCATGCCAGCCGCCGAAGAACAGGATGGCTGCCAAAATGCTGACGGCAAACATCGAACCATACTCGGCCATGAAGAAGAAGCTCCAACGCAGGCCAGAATACTCGGTATGAAAACCGGCGACCAATTCGCTCTCGGCCTCGGCCAAGTCGAACGGGGCGCGATTCACACTCGCCATCGCACATGTAAAATAGACGCAAGCAGTGACAAACGTAAAAGGATCGTGGAACACGAGCCAATTGGTAAACAGCCCCGCCTGCCGATCGCCGATCACTACCATATCGAGCGAACCGGCAATTAGCACCGGCACAACTACGCACATGCCCAGCGGCACTTCGTAGCTAACGACCTGAGCCGCCTCACGCATCGCCCCGAACAGCGACCATTTCGAAGCCGAAGAATAACCAGCGAGAATCACGCCAAAAACTTCCAGGCCCATCACAGCCAACACAAAAAACACGCCTGTGTTTAAGTGTTGAGCAATCCAAGGATAAACGCCGCCCGCAAACGGGATCGCAATAAACGCAGCAATCGAGGCACAAAAGCTGACGTAAGGGGCAATCTTAAACAGCATCTTGTCGGCACCGTCGGGCGTCAAATCTTCCTTGGTCAGCAGCTTTAACCCATCCGCCAACGTTTGAAGCCAGCCGAATTTACCACCGACGCGCGTCGGTCCGAGGCGGTCCTGAATACGGCCCGAGATTTTGCGTTCCAGCCAGATAAACACCAGCGCGCTGACGGCCACTAGCTGTAAGATCAGTGCGATATGCACCACTCCAGCGATCAACAGGCCCAACCAGCTATCGTGAGCCACAGGCCAGCCGAGCGGCAGCCAGTTCAAAAAGTCGTTGATTAAGCCTGCCAATACGGCTGCGTCCTTCTGCCTTAATCGCGTTTCGGACTGAGTACTAGCCCGTTAAGATGCTTAACTAAAACCTTCGCTGGCAGTCAGTTACGTTTACCACAACGAAGATTGTGAAATATGGCACAAGCCCTCCGTAATGTATACCCCCGAAGAGAATAAAAGCCGCTTTTTACGGGACGAATCTGACTACAATGGGCCGGGGTACCTCCTTTGGCTTACCCATCTTGAGTCTCTTACTTTCACTAGGTAACTGAGTGGTCGAATTCGCCTTTCTACTGATGATATTTGTCCTACTGCTCGTTCTAGGGCAAGCGGTGCTGGTGATTGGGTTTGTAGCGGCACTCAGAAAAAAGGGTCCCCAGCTACTCACTGATCAACAGGCTCCCAAGGCGATGGTCATCTTATGCCTACGAGGTGGTGACCCGTTCCTGGCCGACTGCCTAAAAAGACTGCTAAATCAGGACTATCCTCGCTTCGAGATCCGTGTGATCCTCGATCATCCCAACGACCCTGCCTACCCAATTGTCACCGAGACGATCGAGGCCCATGGGACAACTCATGCCACAATCGAAATACTACAGAAAAAACGGGAGACCTGTAGCTTGAAGTGCAGCTCAATACTGCAAATTGTGGATTCGCTGGACGACTCTTACGAGTTTGTGGCTCAAATCGATGCCGACACGATTGCCCACCCGACCTGGCTTCGCGAACTTGCCACCGCACTGCAAGACGAAAATGTCGGTGCCGCTACCGGCAATCGTTGGTATATGCCCCACAAGCTGACTGCTGGATCGCTGGTCCGATACAACTGGAATGCGGCAGCGATCGTCCAAATGTATTGGTACCACGTTGCCTGGGGAGGCACCCTGGCTGTGAAGACCTCTGTGTTTCGCGAAACGGACGTACTCCAGCGGTGGGGCAAGGCATTTTGTGAAGACACGATGCTTTTCAGCCTGCTCAAGAAAGTGAATCTCCGTATTGCATTTGTCCCCTCGCTGATGATGATCAATCGCGAAGAGTGCGACCTAGGTGGCTACTTCTTCTGGGTCCGCCGCCAGTTGATGACGGCTCGTCTCTACCACCCTGCGTGGTTGGCGGTCGCAGGGCACGGCGTGGTTACAACACTTGTTCCCCTGGCAGCACTTGTGCTGTCGATTGCCGCCCTCTTGGCGGGTAATACCCAAGCAGCAACCTGGGCTGGTTCAGCCCTGCTTCTCTACCAAGTCTCGATTGCTGTCTTGCTGGTTCCAATGGAATTAGCCATGCAGGAGATCGCCGACTCGCGAGGCGAAATTTCCAACTGGCTCTCTCCGGCGGGAAAACTCAAGTGCCTAGCAGCCATGCCGCTGACCCAAGTGGTTTATGCAGTTGCGTTGGCCTCCTCGATTTTTCTTCGGCGCACCGTCTGGCGAGGCATTACTTATCACATCCACGGACCTGAGGAAATTCGTATGGAAGAGTATCGGCCTTACCAACCCGTGCAAGAAGATCGTGTAACCTCACTGTAGAGCCGTTTAGATCTCAAGCTGATACACGACGTGCTTAATCGGGTCGGCAAAGTTGAAGCGGAATTTTTCGGTCTCGACTATCTTGCAGCCGAG
>JAJDEE010000285.1 GCA_029259975.1 Planctomycetota bacterium | reverse complement strand
CTGTGATGCAACCCAACGATGAAACGGGCGTCACGGGCAATTGTAGTACGAGAATCCGAAGAAATGTAGTACGAGGCATCAAAAAAGCCCTTGTCCCCGTAGCTCAACTGGATAGAGCGTCGGCCTCCGAAGCCGAAGGTTGCTGGTTCGAATCCAGCCGGGGATACTGACTCACTTGCTCTAGTTGGATCTCGCTCGTTTGAGCTAAGATTCAGGGCGTTATGCTTTTGCTTCAGGCAATTGAGTGCCGGTCGTGCGGAGCTTAGCAATTCTACTGTCAGGAAGCTCTCCTTAATTGACAGATTACCCCGCTCTCATTAGCCTAGAGACAGCAGGGTATTGAGGGGGGTTGTATGCGTAACCTCCGTCGCCACTGGGACTTCCGGCAATTTTAGGCGGCGAAGTGGCTCTTTTTCTGGTCGTTGCTCTGCCTGGCAACCCGTCTCGTGAGAAGAAATTAGTAGAATCATGGCAGACCCACTCGGTGATTATCTGATCAAAAAGGGCGTTGTTGGGCCTGAGCAGTTGCAAGAAGCCGAGACGGTTTCGACTTCGCGGAAGCTCAAGCTTCAAGATGCCATTATTCAGCTCGGCTATGCCACGGGCGAGCAGATCATGCGTTGTTTGGCCGAGCAGCATGACTACGACTATGTCGATCTGAACAACGTGCCGATACCGCCGGCGATTGTCGAACTCGTGCCCGAGTCGGTGGCACGCGAAAATGCCGTGATTCCGTTTTCAGAAGAGGACGGCAAGCTACGTGTGGTCGTGAGCGATCCGCTCGATTTCGAAACTTTTGACAAGCTTCAGTTTATTCTCAATCGAAAAGTCGACATCGCGCTGTCGACCAAAGAAAGCATACTCGAAGCGATCAACCGCAACTACGGTCAGGTCGACGGCGAAAGTGCCGACTCGATGTTGCAAGAGTTTACTGACACGGCGATCGACTTTACCGAGACCGAAGAGGACGGCACCGCCGACGAAGACGACGTTGTCGACGAGTCGAGTGCCCCGGTCGTACGACTGGTACAGCTGATGATTACCGAGGCTGTCCAGCTACGTGCTTCGGATATTCATGTCGAACCGTTTGAAGACCGTGTGCGGATTCGCTACCGCATCGATGGCGTGCTGATCGAACGCGACAGCCCGCCACGACGTCTGTTGAGTGCGTTATTATCGCGTATCAAGATTCTCTCGAAGATGGATATCGCTGAACGTCGGCGGACGCAAGACGGCCGGATCAAGATCACGGCCGGCGGCAAAGAGTTGGACTTGCGCGTCAGCATGTTGCCAACGAGCCATGGTCAGTCGTGTGTAATGCGACTATTGGACAAAGACAACATCAAAGTCGGCGTGCGTCAGCTGGGACTGTCGGAAGGCGACTTCCGCAAGTTTCGGAACCTTATCCGCCGCCCCAATGGCATTATGCTTGTGACCGGCCCAACGGGATCGGGCAAGACGACAACCCTCTACGCGGCACTTAACGAGCTAAATCGTCCCGATCGCAAGATTATTACGGCAGAAGATCCGGTCGAATACTACCTGCCGGGAATCAATCAAGTCGAGGTGCGGCATAGCATCGGTCTCGACTTTGCGTTAATCATTCGCGCCATGCTACGACAAGCTCCGAATGTGATTCTTGTCGGAGAAATGCGCGATCACGAAACGGCCTCGATGGGTATTCAGGCTTCGCTGACCGGTCACTTGGTGTTCAGCACTTTACACACCAACGACGCCCCCGGCGCAGTCACGCGGATGGTCGATATGGGCGTGCCGGCTTATTTGGTGGCTGGCAGTGTGATTGGCATTTTGGCTCAGCGTCTCGTTCGCGTAGTCTGCACCAAATGCAAACAGCCCCACACGCCGACAGATGCCCAGCTCGAAACGGCTGGCATCACTGCCGAACAAGCAGCAGGGGCGACCTTCATGAAAGGAACTGGTTGCTCGCATTGCGGCAAAAGTGGCTATCGGGGCCGGCTTGGCATTTTCGAGCTAATGACGATGACCGCCAAGGTCCGCGAGCTGGCCTTTGCCGGAGCATCGACGGTTGAGATCCAGAAAGCAGCCATAAAGCAAGGTATGACAACACTTTACGACGACGGCATCTTGAAGGCTCTGCAGGGAATTACCACACTGGAAGAGGTTTTCCGAGTTTCTAAGCGAGTAGAATAGACTGGCCAGATTGCTGGTGTTGGCCAACATTTCGCGATCGGGCGATTAGAATTGAAGTAGAGACACCGGAACAGGAACGGGAAGAAAAATCTGATGGGAACGATCCTAATCGACAAACTGCTCTCCGCCCAAGTCAAACAGGGCGCGAGCGATCTGCACATCACTGTCGGCCAGCCGCCGGTGCTGCGGCTGCATGGACGGATGCAAAAACTCAAGACCAAAGTGCTGGAACCTTCCGACACGATGGGCCTGATGAAAAGTATCACGCCCGACCGTTGCCAACAAGAATTCCAAGAGTCTGGCAGTACCGACTTCGGTTTTGCATTCGGCGAACAAGCTCGTTTTCGTGTCTCGGTGTTTCGTCAACGTGGCCATGTCGCGATGGTGCTGCGGCAGATTCCGGTTGAATTGATGACGATGGATCAGCTGGCGGTCCCGCCCATTTTCAAAGACATGATTATGCGCCCGCGGGGATTGATTTTAGTCACAGGCCCGACCGGTTCGGGAAAGTCGACGACGCTTGCCGCAATGATCGACTACCTCAACGACACGGTCGACCATCATATCATTACGATCGAAGATCCGATCGAATTTTACCACAACCACAAAAAATCAACAATTAACCAACGTGAAGTGGGCGTCGACGTCACCTCGTTTGCCGAGGCAATTCGACGCGCATTGCGTCAAGATCCCGACGTGATTCTCGTCGGCGAATTGCGCGACCTCGAAACGATCGAGGCAGCGATCACGGCTGCTGAAACGGGTCACGTCGTGTTTGGCACGCTGCATACCTCAAGCGCCGCTGGTACGATCAATCGTGTGATCGACGTTTTTCCGAATAATCAGCAAGATCAAATTCGCACACAGTTAGCCTCCTCGATCATCGGGATCTTGGCGCAACAGCTGTGCCCTCGTGTTGGCGGAGGTCGAATCGCTGCGTTCGAGACATTGGTTGTTACGCCAGGTATCGCCAACCTAATTCGCGAAAACAAAATTTTCCGTATCACTTCATCAATTCAAACAGGTTCGAAGCATGGTATGAAGCTCTTGGACGATCACCTTTTCGAACATTGGAAAAATGAGCTCGTCACGAAAGAAGACGTAATCGCCAAGGCGAATATGCCTGATGAGCTTGCCAAACGAATCGCGTCGGCCGAGCGCGGAGCGTTCGACGAAGATATGAATCCCGATGGGGAGTAGATAATTATCAATAGTTATTTGACAATAGTCCTTTGTCATTGGGAACAGTAGTCATTGGGAACAGTAGTGATGGGGAATACGGCCAGTGCCAACGAACTTGAGGAACGGCCTATCGATTTTGCAGTTCGTGTGATCAAAGTTGCAGGTAAGCTGCCGACTACACCGGTTGGCAAGCATATTGCTGGGCAGATACTACGGTCCGGTACGTCGGCTGCCCCAAATTACGCGGAAGCGCGGGCGGCCGAAAGCAATGCGGACTTTGTGCACAAATTGAAGATAGCGCTGAAAGAATTGAATGAAACTAGCGTTTGGCTCAGAATGATTTGCCGAGCTGAATTAATGGCTACAGAACTCTTTACTTCTCTGATTGACGAAAATCAACAACTTTGCCGAATACTAAACGCCTCGGTCAAAACAGCAAAAAAGAATTAGATTGCATCGCAATACACGCGACCGTCAAAGTCTATGGCAAATGACACTGACAAATAACTATTGATAAATTTTTTTAGTTTCACGTACACCTCCAACAACCTACCAAGCACATGGCTCTACGGCGCATTGGCCAAATTTTAGTCGACCTCGGATATATCTCCGACGAACAGCTTGAACTGATCGTTGACGAACAAGAACAACGTCCTGGCCAAATGCTGGGCCAAGTTGCCATGGACCTGGGTCTCGTCACCGACGAGCAGCTTGCTCAGGCACTCGGCGAACAGATGTCGCTGCGCACAGTGGCGCTGGCCGACTTAACGATTGATCCCAAAGTGTTGGCGATGGTCACCGAGCCGATGGCGCAGATGTATCGCATTGTGCCGACAGAGTTCGACGGAGACACGCTGACCGTCGCGATGTGTGACCCTCAGAATCTCGGCGTGCAGGACGAACTACGCACCTTTCTGGGTTTCAATATCCGTGTGGTTGTGACCACCGAGCCTGCAATGATCGCCTCTCTCGATCGCTACTACGGAGAGAACACCGAGAGCGTCGAGAGCATCGTTTTGGACTTGGAAGGGGACAACGAACTCGCTGCGGCGGTCGCGGCTGCCGAAAGCGGGACGGTCGATCTCACCAGCGTCGAAGCTCTAGCCGATAGCGCACCGGTTCGCAAATTGCTGAACATGGTGCTGCTACTCGCCATCAAAGATCACGCGAGCGATTTGCATTTCGAGCCGTTTGAGGATGAATTTCGTATTCGTATCAAGGCCGACGGGGTGTTGTACGAGATGGTGCCACCGCCACGCCACTTGGCATTTGCGATCACCACGCGCATCAAAGTGATGGCCGACCTCGATATCGCCGAACGACGAATGCCTCAGGATGGGCGGATTGA
>JAJDEE010000284.1 GCA_029259975.1 Planctomycetota bacterium | reverse complement strand
ATGACGCGAATAAACGCGAATGAGTATGTGGAGTTTCCATTTCTGAAAATCAGGATCGCTCGTGCTCGGGATAAAAGAACTTGTTTCGCGTTCATTCGCGTCATTCGCGGGCAAAATAATTGCGAAAGTCGAATTTAGAGCCGACTCCAAAACTACGACCTAACAAAGCCGCCTTGATCCGAAGAACAAGCGCCAACCGTGCATGTTCCTCCCTGCGCAATTCCAAGCATTCCCCTCGCAAAACGTCACTACGAATGCTTGGATATTTCGACTAGGATGGCCCAACATGGAACCACACCCCTACGGCTGGTTGAGCTTGGCACCTCCTGTGGTGGCGATCGTCTTGGCGATCGCTACGCGGCGGGCAGTGCTTTCGTTGTTGGCGGGGATTTTTTGTGGTGCGCTCATTACCACCGGCTGGCAGCCGTTGACGGCGCTCTATGACACTTGTGAGATTCATCTCTGGCCAACGTTTATCAACCCTGGCAAGCTGCGTGTGTTTTCTTTTACGCTGCTGATGGGTGCGATGGTCGGTGTGATCTGCCGTAGCGGTGGGATGCAGGGACTGATTGGTTTGATCTCGCCATTTGCGAAGACGCGGCGCGGCGGGCAGATCGTCACTTGGCTGCTGGGGCTGGTGATTTTCTTTGACGACTACGCCAATACGCTACTGCTCGGCAATACGCTGCGGCCACTGTTCGACCGCTTAAAAATCTCTCGTGAAAAGCTCGCCTATCTCGTCGATTCAACAGCCGCCCCAGTGGCAGGACTGGCCTTGGTGTCGACCTGGGTTGCTGTCGAGATTGAGTACGTTCGTGATGGTTTGGAAATGCTTGGCCCCGATTCGCAGTTGCAGGCGGTTGACCTTTTCATTGCGAGCATCCCCTACCGGTTTTATGTTTTGGCAGCGCTGTTATTCGTGCCGCTGATCGCGATCGTCGGTCGCGACTTTGGCCCGATGCTCAAAGCCGAACGCAAACGACTACGCGGCGACGACGACAACCTGCTCGCCGACACGCTGATGGAAGTGGACACCGACAACACACCGCCTGCGCGGTGGTACAATGCGGTGCTGCCGATTGCGTTGACGCTCGTGGTGGTGATGATCTTGCTGTACGTCACGGGCTTGCAGGCCCTGGGGCCACTTGCCGAAGGCGTGACGCCCGAGCTACGTGATATTTTGGGCGGGGCAAAATCGAGCCTCGCACTGCAATATGGCTCGCTGGCGGGATTAGCCCTGGCGATATTTCTGGCACGCGTACAAAGATTGCTGAGCGGACAAAGAATTTTGGACGCGGTCGGTGGCGGTGTGAAAGTCGTATTGCCGGCGATTCTTATCTTGTGGTGTGCATCGGCGATGTCGCGTATGACTAGCAGCAAATCGTTCGAAGGTGTCGCCACCCAAACAGCTTATGAATTTCAAGATCACCGACTTTACACGGGCGATTTTTTAACGCAGGCGGTGTTACCCGACGTTAAATCTGATTCTGACTCGGATGTTGGATCTTCTCTTAACCTGACGGTGAAGTTCTTACCCACGGCAGTTTTTCTGTTGGCGGCAGTGCTTTCTTTTTCGACCGGCACGAGCTTTGGCACGATGGGGATTTTGATGCCGATGGTGGTGACGCTGGCCCATTCGGTATTGCAAGTTCATCAGGGCGGGGTCATGACCGCTAGCGACCCGATATTTCTTGCCTGCATTGGCAGCGTCTTGGCTGGCGCAATTTTTGGCGATCATTGTTCGCCAATCTCCGACACGACGATTCTGTCGTCGCAGGCTTGTGGCTGCAACCACATCGCGCATGTCGTCACCCAATTGCCCTACGCACTAACCGTCGCGGTGGTCGTCATACTCTGCGGCACTTTACCGATCGGCTGGGGTCTTTCCGTATGGCTTCTACTGCCTTTGCAGCTAGCGGGGCTGGTTGCGGTGTTGATGATTGCCGGCAAACCAGTAGAGAGCTGAGAACACGATAATTTTTACCGATTAGCGGAGATTTACGCCCATCCACACCAACCACTGGCAAAACGGGAAGTTGCATTCCCAATACCCGGTGGTTATAAAAAGGTCATGGATCAGCTTTCTCCAGAAAATGCTTTTAGCTCGGTCGAGTTCGCCGAGAACCCCGAGCCACGAGTTCCGTGCGTGTTGATCGTGGATACTTCCACCTCGATGCACGGCCCGAGGATTGATGAGCTCAACAAAGGCCTGCAAATTTATCAACAAGAGTTGCTGGGCGATTCGCTGGCGGCAAAGCGTGTGGAGGTGGCGATCGTCACATTTGGTGGGCGCGTGACGCGTCTGGTCGAGTTTGTCTCGGCGACCGAATTTCAACCGCCGAAGCTGCAAGTGATCGGCGGTACTCCGATGGGCGGAGCAATCACTGAAGCTCTCGGCATGATTGAGGAGCGCAAGAACAGCTATCGCGAGCATGGCATCGCCTACTATCGACCTTGGGCTTTTTTGATTACGGATGGTGAGCCGAACGACCACTGGAAGCCGGTCGCCTCGCGAATCGCCGCCGGAGAAAAGGACAAGTCGTTTTGTTTTTTTGCCGTTGGGGTCGAAGGTGCCAACATGGATGTGCTGGACGAAATCTGTGTCCGGAAGCCGCTCTGGCTGCAAGGACTCAAGTTTGCCGAGCTGTTTAGTTGGCTCTCCAACTCGCAGCAAATGGTCTCGCGCAGCTCGCCCGGCGAAGAAGTGCCGCTAGTCGATCCGACTTCTGGCCCACTCGGCTGGGCTCAAATCTAACCGAGGCATCCGACTTTGTGGAAACATGTCGCTCAAAGTCTGCAAGGACCGTCGCACGCAAATGACGGCTCTGTTTGCCAAGATAGCCACTTAGTGCGTGTCTTCAACACGGGCAATGGCGGCGATGAGGACGCACAAACAATTTTCGCCTGCGTTGCCGACGGCGCCGGTAGCGCCAAACGGAGTGATATTGGTTCGGCGATCGCTTGCGAAACCATTGCTGAGAGCGCGGCGCAATTTCTCGAGTTGCATGGCCATTTTCGCCAACTACAGCTCAATATTGTACTCTCATGGTGCGAGACCCTCCGCGAAAAGCTTCGAGTCGCCGCTAGCTCGAACGATTGCGACGTACGAGATTTGGCCAGCACGTTATGCGCCGCGATTCTCTCGCCAGAGGGTTCCTTTTTTTTTCAGATCGGCGACGGAGCGATCACCGTCAGTAGCAATGGCATCTATGGTGTTGTGTTTTGGCCTCAGTCGGGCGAGTACGCCAACGTTACCAATTTCATTACCTCAGACCAGTTCAAGAACCACCTTGAATTCCAAGCCACCAAGAGCAAAATTTCGGAAATTGCACTCTTCACCGATGGGATCGAGCGTCTCGCACTCAATTTCGAGAGCCAAACCCCGCACTTGCCTTTCTTTCAGCCACTTTTTCAAGCGGTCCGCTCGTCAACCAACGGCGACAATCTCGCTGCCGATCTCGGGCGGTTCTTGCAATCCGACTCGGTCAAGAATCGCTCCGACGACGACAAAACCTTGATCCTAGCGACGCGCCTCACGGGAGCCACCACTGGAGACACTCATGGAGTTGACTGACTCTGATGGCAATCTCGTTGGACTTGGCAACCGCATCGGCAAGGGTGGCGAGGGCAACGTTTACGAAGTCGACGGTCGGCCTTCGCAGGTCGCCAAGATCTATCACCAAATACCGCTGACTGAAGACCAGTTTTGCAAGCTCGACTGGATGATAAAAAAAAGAACTGCTTCGCTGAGCAAAATTGCCGCTTGGCCCGAAGCAATTCTGCGTGACCGGCGCGGCAACGAACCGTGTGGGTTGCTGATGCCCAAGATTGACAAGTCGCGTCAACTCCACGAACTTTACGGAATGTCCAGCCGACGCTTGCGTTTCCCCGACGTCCGTTGGCATCACCTGCTGCTCTCTGCTCGCAATTTGGCAGCCGCTTTCCACATGTTGCACGAACAGGGAATCGTCGTGGGTGACGTGAATCAAGGCAACTTGATGGTCAACACCAACTACAACATCCGCTTTATCGACTGCGATTCGTTTCAGATCGCTGATGGCGAGAAAACTTACTTCTGTCCTGTCGGCACGCCGCACTTTACGCCTCCCGAGTTACAAGCCAAAAAACTCGGCGACATCGCGCGAACGATCGACCACGATTGCTTTGGCTTGGCAGTCTTAATTTTTCACTTAGTTTTCGTCGGTCGTCATCCCTTCGCCGGGCGTTTTCGTGGCGAAGGCGATTTGCTGATCGAAGAAGCCATCGCCGAACGGCGTTTTGCTTTCTCTCGTGACAAAGAAGCGACGATGGTCGAGCCGCCGCCCTACTCGCTACAACTCGACGATTTGCCGCCAGGCCTAGCCAAGCTGTTCGAGACGGCCTTCCGCACCGGTGGAATCAATGGCACGCCCCGTCCCACACCTGAACAATGGGTCGAACAGCTCGACGCACTGATGTCGCACCGCACAGCCTGCGAGTTAGACGACCTGCATATCTATTACTCCGGCCTGAAAATCTGTCCCTGGTGTCGCATCGAAGAAGAAGGCGGACCGGCCTTTTTCGTTAGGGATGGTGCCTCCTCATTTGTATCAGACGGTCGGCTGGCGATGCTCGACGAAAAAGTCAACGCGCTGCGTCCGGTTGCGTTCCCCGATTTACCCCCCGGCCGGATCACGCCTCCCGAAAGAGTCTCACATAAAGCAACGGGCGAAAAAGCGAAGATCGAGCGTCCCGAAATCGCAGCAATGCTGCTTGTTGTCGCTGTCATTTTATGCATTGCAGGCATTGCGTCCGGTTTTTCTTGGGTAGCGGGCAGTTTGCTAGCCCTCAGCGCAGGGGCCTACTTGCTGTTGAGCACACCCTGCAAAGCCCGCCGGCAAGAGCTACTGAACTATGATTCGAAACTTGGGCAACTGCGTAACCGCATGTTGCAGATAGCTCGCACGATCAGTGGTAAGCATCAAAATCGAAAGAAACAGTTCGATCGAAATATGACCGAACTACGCGAAACGGTCAAAAGATACTGCTGCGAAGGCGATGACCTGAAAAAAATACTTCGAGAACAAACCGGCTCCCACAGGAACGATTTTTTGCGAGGCCATTTGATACGCGATTGCGTTGCCGACATTCCAGGCATGACCGACGCGATGATTCCGATGCTCGAATCCTACGGCGTCGAATCGGCACTCGACGTTCATAAACTGGGAGTCTACGGTGTCCCTTTGCTAAGCCCCGAGGTTGCACTAGAAATGCTAGAATGGCGCAAACTCATCGAGCAACGCTTCGTCTTCAAACCCGAACATGGTGTCACAGCCGCCGACTTAGAGCGTGCCCAGCAGGCGGCTACCCAACGATTCAAAATCTCTCAGGCACGCAAAATTCTTATCGGTGCCCGCCATCTAGACTCTTTGGCACTGGTCGGCAAAGCCGTCCTGACACGCTCGATGCGCGACTTCGAGAAACTCAGCGCCAAATGGAAGGAAATCGCCCGCGAAAAGGGCCAATATCAACTCAGCCGCCTGAAGCTAGAGCGCACGGTCAACAGCTCACCAGCGGTGATCATCAGTCTGGCGCTCGCGATTGTGATTGTGGGTGGATTGTGGACGTTGATTTTTGGTTGAGGAACGACCAAGCTCACTCTGATTGCTAATCGCACATGTGCGAAATTGGCACACCGTTTACTGTGCTGCCCTGCACGCAGCACTTCTATCAGCCTAAATAGATGGGCGTACTCTCAACGCAATTCGGCATGGAACGTGCTTTATAGATACCCAAGCACGCGGCTGAATCAGAAATGCCGAGCGCGAGGCAGCTTACAAAGCGAGAACCGTGATGAAAAACAAATGCCTACAACGGTATCAGCAAACGTTGCTCATGATGCAAGATCGCTCGCGCGATGAAATTAGTCGAATGATCCAGGTCGTGCTCGACAACGATATGGCAGTCGGCGAGCACGATCGCTGTGTCAGCGAATCGATTGACAAGGAATTGGTGCTAGAGCACACTGAGCAGGCGATACAAAACATGGTGTGCAACGCGCTCACGCGTATTGAGGACGGAACCTACGGTAGGTGTTTACAGTGCTTTCATGTCATTCCCCAGGTCAGACTGAGTGCGATTCCTTTTACGCCCTATTGCGTGAGTTGCGAGCGAGAGCAGGAAAAATAGTTTCTAGCCAATGTTCTAGTTGTCGAAGTAACATCCTAACTTTCTGGAAGGATACTATTATGGTTCGTTACTGTATACTGTTCCTACTCATAACTGGCCTTGCCGCTCTCGGTGTTAACGCTCGCTCGCAAGACAAGCCAACTGCGCAAGCAGCGAGCAAGACGAACGTCCAGGTTCTGATGCGCGACAAGCTCACGCACATGCAAAAAGTGCTCGACGGTCTGGTAACCGACGACTTCGAGAAAATCGCCGAGGAAGCCGAAATGCTGCGTATTCTCGGACGGGCCGCCTCGTGGCAAGCGATCGATACGAAAGAATATAAAACGCACAGTCGACGCTATGCTCGACTCACATCGAACTTGGCCGCTGCGGGAAAAAGACGCAACCGCGATGCGGCACTGTTGCAATACCTGCAGCTTAACGTCACCTGTGTCGACTGCCACGAGTACATTCGTAAGCAGCAGCACCCGCTCGACCCAACTTTGAATCGTCTGGAGCGGTGATGTTTCTGACTCACACCTTGGTTGACTCGATCAAATCGCCTAGGCAGATCGCGCCCGCCAAAAGCTTGTCGACGGCATCGTCTAGCAGCGCAGGAATCTGCCGGTCGCGAGCGTGTTCGTCCAGCTCGACTTCGTTGGCTCCCTCGACGATCAGCCGCTCGAGGCCCGAGTCGATCGGTAACATCTCGAAGATTCCGATGCGTCCTCGAAATCCTCGTTTGCCACAGTGCTTGCAGGTACGCGGTTCGTAGACGGTGGCCCCAGCTATTTCGGGGCGACCGATATTCTCTGCTTCGATTTCGGTCAACGCACGCCCTTGGTGGCAATCGGGGCAAAGCCGACGCACCAACCGCTGTGAAACGCACAATCGCAAAGTTGCTGCCACAAGAAACGGCTCGATACCCATGTCGACGAGGCGGGTAATCACGCCGGTGGCCGAGTTGGTGTGCAAAGAGCTGAAAACCAAGTGGCCAGTCAACGCTGCCTTCATGGCGATGTCGGCGGAATCTTCGTCGCGAATTTCGCCGATCATAATCACGTCGGGATCGCTCCGCAGGATGTTTCGCAGCGCCGAGTGAAAATTAAGCTTATCGGACGAGTCGACTTCCGCCTGCGCGACACCAACGATGTCGAACTCGACGGGGTCTTCCACCGTGATGATTCGCCCCGGCTTGTTGGCCAGCCGATGCCTTAACGCCGCGTACAACGTCGTCGATTTCCCGCTACCCGTTGGACCCGTTAACAAGACCATACCTTGCTTTTGGTTGGTGATCTCGGTGAATATTCGCAGTGACTTTTTTGACATTCCCAGCCGGTTGAGCGTCAGTAATTCGGTTTCTAGGGCCAACAGCCGCAAAGTCAACCGTTCGCCATGCGTGGTCGGCAAACAGGCCACGCGCATGCTAACCTTTTGCTTGTCGGGGCCAAGCTCGTAGACAAACTGCCCATCTTGCGGCATGCGGCGCTCGCTGATGTCCATTCGTGCAAGCACCTTGAAACGGCCCAGGACAGGCGCGTGAAACGACTTCGGCAGCTTACGCACCGTTTCGAGCTGCCCATCGACCCGGATTTGAATGAGTACGATATTTTCTTCGGGGTCAATATGCAGATCGGACGCACGGCGGCGAAACGCAATCTCCAGTAGTTCGTTACACAGCGCGACCGAGTCTTCGAGATTGGCAGCTACTGCCTGTTCCTCCTCGCCGCCTCCTTTGAGTTTTTTGCCCAGTCCGCTCACGAGCTTGCCGAGCGCCGTACTGTGGTCTTCTTCTTCGATCGGAGCCGCCTTCACAGGCGCAGCTGTGGTCAGTTCCAAACCGGGAACATAGGCAGCGATCGTCCACTCGTCGGAATCGGCCCGTCGCACGCGATGCGTCGGCATCAAGTTACCCGATTCGGCCCACGCCTGAAGTTTCTCCATCGTGTAAGGGCCATAGGTTTGACCATCGCCAATATCGAAGTACCACTGTTCGTTCATATTTCGACCATAAAACAGTACGACAGTTGAACCGCTAATGAACGCTAATGGTTTGGTGAAGAAGGCCCCAAATCATTAGCGTATATCAGCGGTTTGATTTCAGTACCCAGATTATACCGCAACTTCAACTTGCATTGTACGGCAATCCAAAATAGTCGTGGATAAATGCTTTTCGATCGCCCTCGTGATTGGCGTATTGCACCAGGGTGTAGAGCTTTCGTTGGTCGCATTCCAGCTTTTCATCGAGACGTTGTTGATTGACCAACCTTGGGGAAATCTCGCCAAGAATTGTCATCTGCTGATTGTGCGGCCCACGGTCCAGGACGCGGTAGCGGTCGAGCATCGCTAGCACGGTTTCCAGACGACTATCGTTTGCCTTCCTGCCATAAAGCTTTTGTTCGACCCATTCGATGCCGAAGGCACCGACTTGTTCTGGATTGCGAACCAGCAGGTCGTAGACGCGCTGATAGAACTCAGCGTTAGGATTACTGCCCGCGATAAACTGCATTTGCGTGGTGAGATCGTGTTCGTCGTAGAGGAGTACGCATTCTGATGGCAGCCCATCGCGACCGGCACGGCCGATTTCTTGGTAGTACGACTCCAATGAACCCGGCACATCGGCGTGGATTACAAAGCGAATGTCAGGTTTGTCGATGCCCATGCCAAAGGCGTTGGTCGCCAAAACCAACGGCGCCTCGCCGCGCATAAATACTTCTTGAACCCGCCGTCGATCACCCCGTTGCAGATCGCCGTGGTAGCAAACATGTTCGATGCCGGCGGCAGTCAACCGTTCGCTGAACGCCGTGAGAATTTTGATGAGCGTAAAGTAGACGATGCCGCTGCCGTCGGCGAGCTGGTGCTTCGCTGCCTGAACAATCCGAGCCAACTTTTCGTCGTCGCCCCATACCTGTTCGACGGTGAGGCGGAGATTCGGTCGATCGATGCCCTCGTGAAACAGTGTCATTTCGTCAGGCGTAAGGCCAAGTTGACAAATAATGTCGGCTTGCACCTCGGGAGTGGCGGTCGCGGTCAGCGCGATCGTCGTAGGATTGCCGAGCAACTCGCGAAATTCATCCAGCCGTGTGTAGTCAGGCCGAAAGTCATGGCCCCACTCGCTCACGCAATGTGCTTCGTCCACCGCCAACAGAGAGACATATCGCTTCGCGATCACCTCCAAGAACTCAGGCTTCCGAAATCGCTCAGGCGTAACATAGAGCAGCGTAAACTGACCTTCGGCAACCGCCCGGTAACGCGACTCACGCTCCTCGCGTTTCAGCGACGAATTAATAAATGCCGCCTCGACGTCCTTAGCAACGAGCGCTTCGACCTGATCTTTCATCAGTGCAATGAGCGGCGAAATCACAATGGTCAGCGGTCGTTCTCGGCGGACTCCCTCAGCATGCACCAGCGCCGGCACTTGAAAGCAAAGCGACTTGCCCATCCCGGTGGGCATGATCACCAGCGCATGCTCGCCCGCCAAGACATGCCGAATGACTGTCTCTTGCTGCCCGCGAAACGTCGCGTAGCCGAAGACTTGTTGTAAGATTGTTTGGGGTCCGGCCACGCGACAGTCTTACCGATTAGAAAAATCCCGCACAGCGGGTCGGTCACTAGAGGTGGGAACTCGGAGAGTCGAAGCCGGGACTGTCACCACAGCTACGGTGTGGCCAGTCATGTCGAAGAATTCGACGCTATAGCCGATCTCCGAAACATCAGCGACTTCGTGACGCTCGACCACAGTCCCCACATCTCCGGCACGGAGCCTGTCGTCAGGTAGGTCGATCGTGAGAATCGCATCTTTGTATAATTCAAATTCGGCCATAGGTTACTCCGGATACATTGTAATCAATCGAGGCCGGTCCGTGCCAAGGTCAATTTGCCAAACGCTGTGAAAAAGCACCGTATCGCCGTTAGGACCGGTCAGCGGAGCAACAATATCGTACCGTTTGCCCCAGAGAGTCTCCCGTTCGCCAAGGACATCGAGTTGAAGATGCTGTAGACGCAAGTCATTAGCTAGCTGTTGCCAATTCTTGGAGTCGTAGCCGAGCGAGTTGAGTAGTTTTGCCTTGGAGCCTCCGCGAAGATGCTCGACATCGAGCAAATAGAGAACAAGCTTGTCTTGTTCGATCACCGCATTGTCGGAGTTTGGGATTTGCATAGATCACAATCTTGCTATTCCATCGCTCTGTTCCAACTCTTCCCAACGCTGATAAGCCACTGCCAGCTTCCCCTCAATCTCCTTCAACTCCGCTTGCCGCGTCGCGATCTGCTCAGACGGTTTTTTGTAGAATTGGGGATCGGCCATGACTTGGTGCGACTTGGCGGCGGCGGCTTCGAGCTGCTCGATCGTTTTTGGCAGCGATTCTAGCTCGCGTTTTTCTTTGTAGGCCAATTTTCGTTTTGGGGGATTTGCTGTATTAGGCGTATTTGCTTGGTTCGTCGAGGCTTTGGGTTTGGCCGCTGCTGAAGGCATTGCTAATTGCTCGGAGCGCTGCCGGAGCCAATCGTCGTAGCCGCCGACGTATTCGCGTGCGCCGGTCGGCTCGAAGACGATCGTACTGGTTACGACATTGTTCAAAAAAGCCCGATCGTGGCTAACCATCAAAATGGTGCCTTCAAACTGCACGAGCCGCTCTTCTAGCAACTCTAGCGTCTCGGTATCGAGGTCGTTGGTCGGT
>JAJDEE010000283.1 GCA_029259975.1 Planctomycetota bacterium | reverse complement strand
GTTCAGCATGGTCACCTGGCTAATGGTCCACACCAAAAATATCTGGGATTGCGTCGCCGCCCACGCCGTGACGAATCTGCTGCTAGGCATCTACGTCGTGTGGTTCGACCAGTGGCAATTGATGTAGCCGGTACAACAGTGCAATCCCCCGGCAGAGCCAGAGGCTATTCTTGATCACTCACTTCGTAAGTCGCCTGCGAAACGTCGCCGACCGGCTCGGTGCGGAACGGCTGGCTACCTTGATAGAGCTGCAAACGCGTGAGATACGAGAACTTGGCATCTTCGGGTGCGAGGTCGACAGCTTGCGTGACCATAGCGATCGCCTGCTCGAATTGGCCATCGCTAGCAAACGCTGCCGCCAGCGTATCAAGAGCGACGTGTTGCTCGCCGTAGCTACACTCCAGCGCTTGTCTCGCACCCAAAATAGCATTTTCAGGATCACGAAAACGCTCGTCTGGACAGGTAGCTAAGAGCCAAGCACCGTTGCGATAAGCATGGGCAAACTCCGGATCGAGTTCGATCGTTCGTGCATAGTCGGCCAACGCCTCGCCGTAGAGACCCATGTCGGCGTGCAAATCACCTCGACTGCAAATAACGCTCGCGCTCGTTGGCTCAAGTTGCACGGCGGTCGTAAAATATTCGATGGCGTCATCCCAGCGACCCAGCATGTGACACACGCGTCCCAAGCCGACGTAGGCTGTAGCGAGGTTCTTGTCGCGTTCGATTGCTTGTTCGTAGTCCTTGATCGCCGCCTGCAGGTCTTTTGCTTGTACGTAAAGCGTAGCGCGGTTTGCATAGGCTTTGGCATATTTGGGGTTCAGTTGTATGACTTGGTTGAAATCGTCGAATGCTTCGGCAAACTGGTTCGACTGCGCGAATATCACGCCCTGATTGTGCATTGCCCGCCAGTTACGAGGATGGAAGTCTAGGGCTGCTAGAAAGTCGGCTTTGGCAATATCTAGCTCACCTTCATCAAGACGAATTTGCCCGCGACGATTCAATGCCCACGAAGAAAGTTGACGGGCAAAGCTACGCTGGTCGCCCTTAGCACCAAGGTCGATGGCCTCGGCGCATTGTTGTACGATTTGCGAATAGTCGGACACTGCTTTTGCCTCGTGCGAATGCTGGTGCGCATCGATCAACAAGCGAACTACCGAAGGTGTTTTTGCCGTAGGAGCAGCAATTTCTGGAACAATTTCTGGAGCAATTTCTGGAGCAATGGCTGGAGCAATGGCTGGAGCAACGGCTGGAGCAACGGCTGGAGCAATGGACTTGTTGTGAACTGCGATTTGGATATCGCCTAGCTGCTCTCGTTCAAATGGTTTGGCAACCAGCTCGGCGGTGACCATTTTGCGGACTGTCGGCTGCTGTACGGGTGGTGTCTGGTTGGGCAATGGCCGCTCGGTCTCCACGGGCCGATCAATTTCCATAGCAATGGTTTTCAAAGCAGTGGATTGTTGTGGATTGGCAATGACTTTTAAATCGCCACGAGCTGTGGTTGGTTTGGCGTCAACGGTTTTTGCCCCGAATGCCAATGTGGCAGGATTCGATGTGACAACGGCGCGATTGATCGTCGCTCGGCTAACAGGAGCTTGGGCAGGCGTGTCTTCGATAAACACTACTGAACCTTTTGCCGACTGCGGGATCGCGGGAGACGCGCTTGTTTCTTCATCGCTGATACCGTCATCGCTTATAAAAATCGCCGCCGACACTTCCTTGGAGTCCGAAGCGGTAGCTTCGTCAGCTAGCGTCATCGAATCGCTACCAAGCAAAAGGGCCAGCGCGAGAGACCCTATCCAAGCAGATCGTGTGGTGAGTTTGACGTCCATGTTCTGAATATCCGAAGAGATGAGCGAATCGGCCGGCGCAAGATAAAATCCGCGCCTCGGTTCTAAATATCGGACCCGCCCGTAACGCCACTGCAATCGAAATAACCAGAACAATCGGAAAAGTCAGCCGATATTGACTGGCAGGAGCTGGCACTGCTAGCAGAGAAGTTGACGTGCTGTTTCTCGGCATGCCTGAGCGCAAACGGGGAGTGATACGGTACGAGTGTCGAAAGGCTCGAAACGTAACAATGCGGTACTGCAGTCGGTCAATTTCATGAAAGCCGCTTTCATTGTCTTTGCGATGGGTCTGAAAGCCACGCCTTTAGTCGAAACCTTTAGGATTTTGTGTAGGGTTGATGGTGGTGGGGCGGTCCCACTGTCGAGCCTAAGCTGAAGGCGAAAACGATACGATTGTCCACTAAAATCAGCCGCTAAAATCGGATAACTTCTTATTTCGTCGGAAATTAGAGGCCCAATCCAACTTTCGGAGGGGCACTCGTTATTAGATTTTGTCAGGAACCCCGACTTACCAAGTTGATCTTGAGGACATAGACACACGAACCCTCTCGGTATGACCCATTGTGATCGATCATGACTGGAAAAGAACGAGTAAGAATAGCTATGGAGTTAGGTATCCCGGATCGGGTGCCTGTATTCTGTCAACTCTCCGTAGGGCACTACTTTCTGTATGCCGATCCATCCCCGATGGATATCTGGTTCCGCAGCGAAGCTCTTGCCGACGCACTGGTTCAAATGCAACAACGATATCAGTTCGATGGCATCTTGGTCAACATTCCTGGGCGTGACCCCGAGTTCGAGAAGCATATCGATCGAGTCCAACGGAAAGACGCTGAACGAGAAACGTGGGTTTGGTGGAAGAATGGCAACTACACGCGAATCCCTGACGACGATTGTGCGCACTACTTCCAGTCTGATGGCTCACGCTTTTTTCCGACCTTTGAGCAAGTCGATCCAGAAACACTTTGGTACGTTGAGCCTTGGGACCTATCCGGCATCACCTACCCTTACTCTTGGGGGTTTGATCCCGAACCTCGCCCATTCGAGGACTTCTTTCCACCGTTTCACGATGAGACGATTCGGCTGGTCAAAAACAAAGTGGGGGATGCTACGTCTGTTCACTCCGAGATTTTCAGCCCCTTCTCTCAGTTTTTGGAGTTGTTGAATTATGAATATGCGTTGATGGGCTTACTGGATGATCCGGGTAAATCTCATGCCATTCTCGAACGATTGACCCTTGGAGCAACTGACCTTGCGAAAAGGCAAGCTGCAGCGGGGGTCGATGCGATTCTGATCTCTTCCGCATTTGCAGGAGGAGGACTGATTTCTCGCGAAGATTACGCAACATTTGTGTTGCCTTATGAAAAACAAGTGATTAGCGACGTGCAAAGCGAATTCCCCAATCTGAAAGTTTATACGCACACCTGCGGCGCGATAGGCGATCGACTCGACCTGATGCTCGCGACTGGCACCAACGGCATTGATACGCTCGATCCGCCTCCGCTTGGGACCGTTGAACTGGAACAAGCCGTCGAGCAGTTAAATGGCCAAGCCTTCATTAAGGGGAATCTTGACCCGGTGCACACATTTCTCTACGGCGACGAAGAAAAAGTCCGTCAGTCGGTCATGCACCGTTTGCAAGTGGCGAAACCGCGCGGCGGCTATATCCTCAGCTCTGCCTGCTCGATCGCACCAGCCGTGAGACCTGAACTACTAGAGACAATGAGTCAGATCGTTCTCGAACATGGTTGCTATTGACGAATCCGATGAAAAGAGGGGGCCGTTAAGTGTGTCCACTCCCACCTATGAAGCGAAACGTTCTGTTTCAGCTGATTCCGTCACGACAGGATCAGCCTACGATTCGAGATGCCGTCCCAGACGCAAACCGTCCAAAATGCCGCTGCTAGCGGTTGAGAAGATGCGAATTACTGAATTAGAAACAATCCTCGCTCAGCGTCATCAGCAATAATCGCGTCTCACAAAAATCTTTTCAAATCGTCATCAGGCGCAGCCGCGTATTTGCTTGGCGTCATTGAGCAGCTGGCACGTCCTTGACTCAAACTTCGCATCGCGCTGGAATAGCCGAACAGTTCCTTCAGTGGCGCTTCGGCATGCAGGACGGTGAGCTTGCCGCGGGTTTGCGTTTGGTGGATGATCGCTCGGCGTTGCTGTAAGTCGCCGACGAGGTCGCCGACGTGGGCGTCGGGGGTGCTGATTTCGAGCTGCATGATCGGTTCGAGTAAGACAGTACCCGCCTCGCGCAAACCTTTGTCGAGCGCGAGAAACGCAGCAGTGCGGAAGGCGACTTCCGTAGAATCGGTTTCGTGCATCTCGCCGCTCAATAGCCGGATTTTCACTCGCATCAGCGGAAAACCAAGCACGCCGCCTTGCCCGGCCGTTTCTAGTTCTTCGAGTACGACGGCCAACATCTCGGGCGGCAGGCCGTGATCGAGCGAGTTGCCGATCGTCACGCCACCACCGCGAGTGTCGAACGGCTCGACGCTGACTTTGACTTTGGCGGTGTGCTGTACGCCGTTGATGAGGCGATTGCATTCGCCTTCGACTTCGACGGCGTTTTTGATCGTCTCGCGGTAGCTAACACGAGGATTATGAACTTTGACGTTCAACTTGAAATCACGTTCTAGCCGATGTTGAATCACTTCCAGATGCAACTCGCCCATACCGCCGATGAGCGTTTGACCCGTCTCTTCGTTTTCGCTCGCCGTAAAGGTCGGGTCTTGCTTACGCAGCATTTCGAGCGAGTCGGCCAGCTTTTTCTTGTCGGCGGTACTCTCTGGCTCGATCGCCATGGTAATGACCGTCTCGGGAAATTCGATCGATTCGAGGACGATCGGCGCACGCGTGTCACAAAGCGTATCGCCTGTGACCGAGTCGCGCAAACCGATGATGCCGACAATGTCGCCCGCCTGGGCCGAGTCGAGTTGCTCTTCCTTTTTGCTGGCATGGATTTGCCAAATTTGGGCGACATTTTCTTTTTTGTCTTTGCCCGGGTTGAGCACACGGCTGTTGCCTTTGAGCGTGCCCGAGTAAACCCGCACCCAAGAAAGGTCGCCCGTCTTGTACGGTAAAATCTTGAACACTAGACCACAAAACGGCTCTTTGGGATCGGGCTTGCGCGTCACGAGCGGCAGCTCTTCGGCGCTGTCCTCTCCATCTTCCGCCTGCCGCCTGCCGCCTTTCTTCCCTTTGGCCGCCCTTTTCCCCGTGGGATCAACTCCTTCGACGGGTGGTTTTTCGAGCGGATTGGGCAGGTACTCGACCACCCCGTCGAGAAGCGGCTGCACGCCAGCACCATGCAAGGCCGATCCGCATAGCACCGGCTGAATTTGCTGATGCACAGTCGCCTCGCGCAGCACTTTGCGAATGAGCTTCGCAGGAATCGGCTCTTCGGCGAGCGCCAACTCCATCAGCTCGTCGCTATAGTTCGACAGCTCGCCGATCAATTCCTCTCGCCACAGCGTGGCATTATCGGCTAGCTCCTCAGGTATCGACGCGGTCACCATCTCGCGACCAGCTTTGCCTTCGGGAAACGTGAGCATCTTTTCTTCGATCAAATCTATCACACCACGAAACGGATTGTCGACATGCGCCGGCCCCAATCCGATCGGTATCTGTAACGCCAACGGTTTTGCGTCGAGCCGTTCGCGAATTTCGTTGAGTACCGCCTCGAAGTCGGCCCCTTCGCGGTCGAGCTTATTGATAAACGCGATACGAGCCACATTATATTTGTTTGCCTGCCGCCAAACCGTCTCGCTCTGTGCTTCGACCCCTTCGCGAGCGCTGAAAACAATCACCGCCCCGTCGAGTACCCGCAAGCTACGTTCCACCTCGGCAGTAAAGTCGACATGCCCCGGCGTATCGATGAGATTGATCTGAACAGTTTTCCACGAGAAGGCGACGCACGCCGAGTAGATCGTAATGCCACGTTCCGCCTCTTCGGCATCATCGTCGGTGGTGGTCGTACCACGATCGACTTCGCCAGCACGGTGCTTCGACCCACTCACAAAGAGCATCCGCTCAGTGACGGTCGTCTTGCCAGCATCAATGTGAGCGATGATGCCGATGTTGCGAAGTTTGGTAAGGTCGTTAGCCATCAGAGTTCTTAATGCTCAAATATGCTTGCCCGCGAAACACATGAAAGAAGCAGCGGGATCATCGATGAATTGGTTTTTTTGTTTCGCGTTCTTTCGCTTGTTTCGCGGACCTTCCTTCAGCGCACGAAAAAGGTCAGAAGCCGGAAGCGAGAGTTCGTGCAAACCCTAACCTCTGGCCTCTGACCTCTCGACCCTCTCTCACTACCATCCGAAGTGGGCAAACGCCTTGTTGGCATCAGCCATGCGGTGGATATTTTCGCGGCGGGTCATCGCAGCACCTTCGCGTTTGAAGGCGGCGATCAGTTCGTCAGCCAACTTCATTGCAGTCGGGCGACCTTTTTTATCGCGGACAGCGATCAAGATCCAGCGAAACGAGAGCGACTGTTGCCGGACGCGGTTGACTTGCATTGGTACTTGGTAGGCGGCACCACCAACACGTTTCGAGCGAACTTCGATCGCTGGCTTGACGTTTTCGACGGCCTGATTGAAGACCTCGATTGGCTCTTCGTCGGGCAGACGCTCTTTGATAATGGCGAGCGCGCCATAGAACAAGCCTTGGGCGATGCTTTTTTTGCCATCGAGCATCAGGCAGTTGATAAATTTACTTGCCAACAGCGAACCATGCACAGGATCGGGCTTGAGCTGTTTGCGACTAGCGGTAATTCGAGCCATAATTTGTAATTTGTAATTAGTTTTCAGTCGTTAGTGATTTCGATTTCAAGCGACAAGCGAATCGGAAGAATGTGCGTTAGCTTTTCTTTGCACCGTAACGGCTACGCGATTGCTTGCGGCCTTCGACACCCAGGGAGTCGAGCGCGCCGCGTACAACTTGATAGCGCACACCCGGTAGGTCGCGAACACGTCCGCCGCGTACGAGAACAATACTATGCTCCTGTAACGTGTGTCCTTCGCCTGGAATGTAGGTCGTGACTTCTTTGCCGTTGGAAAGACGTACACGCGTGATCTTCCGCAAGGCCGAGTTCGGTTTCTTGGGCGTCATCGTACGCACCTGCAAACAGACGCCCCGCTTTTGCGGGCAGCCATTCAAGACGGGCGACTTGCTGAACTTCCGCTTTTTTTTGCGGTTATTCTTAACGAGCTGGTTGATCGTTGGCATCTTTTCTCTCTCGACACAGCGTTTCAATTATCACAAACACGCACAAAACGTGCCCGTTGGTCTGTAGTGAACCTATCAATTTACCGCACTCGCATGGGGTGTCAATAGATTCCGAAGCAAAGAGCCTACAATCCACAGGCAGAACCTCCAGATCATGGCGTTTGACTCTCGACTCGTTAGTCTACACGGGGTTTTCCGGGCCTTCTGGGGCTTCTGGCTCGCCTGCCGGCTCAACCGGTGCCGAGCCAGCCTCGGCTGGTAGCTCGGTCATGGGTGGATGCTCGACGACCGGTGGATGCTCAATCGTTGGGGACTCGATAACTGACGGCTGTTCTTCAGCCAGTTGGTCGATACCTAACAAGGCATCCAACCCGCTGGGAACTTCGGCGCTGGGTGCCGGCATGGCCACACTGGCTGGGGAGCCGTCTCCATTGCTGACGGGGGCTCCGTCTCCGGTAGCTTGCAGCGCCGACTCGAGCAGCGGGAACGAACGCTCGAGTACGCGTTCCTTCTCGGCAGCTAGCTCTTCCAAGGCAGCCGCATGAATCCGCACTTCCGATTCTTGGACCGTATGGAAGCCTGTTCCAGCTGGAATCAAGTGGCCCAGGATCACATTCTCTTTCAAACCGACCAAGTTGTCTGTCCGTCCGCCTAGGGCAGCTTCGGTAAGTACTTTTGTGGTCTCCTGGAAACTTGCCGCCGAGATGAAACTCGAACTTTGGACCGATGCTTTGGTGATGCCCAGCAACTGTGTACTGGCAGTCGCCATCTTGGGCTTGGCACCTTTAGCAATCTCGCCGCCCAAGGCCTCGATTTGTGCGTTCGCTTGTTCAAGCACGTGCTTTGGTACGATCGCACCCTCGGCAAATTCGCTATCGCCAGGGGTAGTAATACGCAAACACTTTGCAAGCCCCTCGTTGGCTTGACGGAAATCGAACTTGTCGATCACGCTACCAGGTAGCAAATCGGTATCGCCAGGGGACTCGACACGAACTTTACGTAACATTTGCGTCACGATAATCTCGATGTGCTTATCGTTGATTTCTACACGTTGACTGCGATAAACATTTTGGATCTCGCGAGTGAGGTACTGCTGTACCGCCTCTTCGCCTGAGATCCGCAGAATATCGTGAGGCACCAGCGGACCATCCACCAACGCTTCGCCCGCCCGTACGATATCACCAGCATGAACACGTAGATGCTTACTGTGTGTCACCAAATGCTCACGCTCGATGCCAGTTTCACTGCGGACAATGATCGAACGCTTGCCACGTTTCTTCTCTCCGAGAATTTCAACGACGCCATCGATCTCGGCGATGACTGCCGGGTCTTTAGGTTTGCGAGCTTCAAAAATCTCAGTAACGCGAGGTAGACCACCCGTGATATCTTGCGTACCAGATGCTTCACGCGGCGTCTTTGCAACGAGAGTACCTGGAGCGATTACCTCACCCTCGGCAACTTCCAAGTGGGCACGCTCTGGCATGTAGTAGAAGTCAAGGATCTTCCCGTCTTTGGGATCTTCCACCACGATCTGGGGATGCAAATCCCCCTTGTGTTCCATGACCACAAAACGGGTCTTGCCACTGGGGTCAAGTTCGCCACGGATCGTATCGCCTTCGACGAGATCTTCGTAACGAATCTTACCACCGGTCTCGGCGAGAATCGGGATACTATGAGGATCCCATTCGCAAATCGTAGCACCTGCTTTAACCTCTTTGTTTTCTTCGACAAGAATTACGGAGCCTGAGGGAATTTCGAATTTTTCCACTTCGCGACCACGATCGTCAACCAATGCAATTTCGCCGTTGCGAGCCAGCACCATCTGCTGGCCAATATCGTTACGAACGATCTTTAGTCGAGCGAACTTAGCGATACCGCCCTTTTTCGCTTTGATGTCGCTGTCTTGAATGTCGCGCTGGCCGACGCCTCCGATGTGGAAAGTCCGCATCGTGAGCTGCGTTCCCGGTTCGCCAATGCTCTGGGCACCAATGATACCGACAGCCATGCCTTCTTCGACCATCGAACCTGTCGACAAGTCCATGCCATAGCACTTGCGGCAAACGCCAAGCGGAGCATCACAAGTCATCGGGCTACGAACCTGAATCTTTTCGAGTCCCAACTCTTCGATCTTGTGGGCCACGTCCATCGTCACCAGATCGTTCTCGGCTACGATCACCTCGTCAGTGATCGGATTGACGATGTTGGCGCGGCTGACACGGCCTTTAATCGACTCGGCCAGTCCCACCTCAACCTTTTCGCCGCGATAAATAATCCCCTTGGTGATACCTTGGGTCGTACCACAATCTTCGCAAGTGACCACCATGTTCTGCGCAACATCGGCCAGCTTACGAGTTAGGTAACCCGAGTCGGCCGTTTTCAGAGCCGTATCGGCCAAACCTTTTCGTGCACCGTGCGTACTACTAAAGTACTCCAGCACGGTCAGTCCTTCGCGGAAGTTTGCTTTAATGGGTGTCTCAATAATCTTGCCTGACGGCTTGGCCATCAAACCACGCATTCCGCCGAGTTGACGCATCTGTTCGACGCCACCACGAGCACCAGAGTGTGCCATCAGGAAGATCGGATTGACGTAGCCACCGGTGCGATAGTCGCTTTCTAGCCCCGCCATCATTTCGACGGTAATCTGCTCGCGAGCATGTGTCCAAGCGTCGAGCACTTGGTTGTAGCGTTCGACTTCGGTAATCACACCGCGTTGGAATAGCTTATTGAACTTGAGCACCGACTTCTCAGCCTCGCCGATAATTTTGCCTTTGGTATCAGGCGTGATCAAATCATCGGTTCCAAAAGACAGGCCGCTCAAGGTTGCCTGACGGAAACCCAGTTGATTCATGTCATCTAGCAATTCAATCGTCGCACGACGGCCGATGAATTCGTAACTATCTGAAATGACTTTGGCCAGCTCGCTTGACCGGAGTGCAACGTTGTAGAACGGCATACCTTGCGGGAGGATCAAGTTAAAGATCACGCGACCGACGGTCGTCTCGATGCGTTTGCCGTTCGACTTGATTAGCTTCATTTCCTCACGCAAGCAGCGCGCGGGTGGCAGTCGAACAGTAATGCGGGCATGGGTTCCCACTTTGCCTGCATCATAAGCGGTCTCAACTTCTTCCATCGAGCTGAAGACCATGCCGTCTCCGAGGCAGTCGGGCACATTCATCGTCAGATAGTAGCTACCCATCACCACGTCTTGCGAGGGGCTAATAATTGGTGCGCCATTGGATGGGCTGAAGATATTATGCGTACTCATCATCAGCGTGTGCGCTTCGACTTGCGCTTCGATCGACAGCGGCAGATGGACCGCCATTTGGTCGCCATCGAAGTCAGCGTTGAAGCCTTTGCACACTAGCGGATGCAAGTTGATTGCATTCCCCTCGACCAAGGTCGGCTCGAAGGCCTGAATACCCATGCGGTGAAGCGTCGGAGCGCGATTCAAAAGCACAGGGTGATTCTTGATCACCTCTTCCAAGATATCCCAAACTTCATCGTCCTTACGCTCCAACATCTTCTTGGCCGACTTGATCGTATCGGCGTGGCCAAGTTCTTTGAGCCGACGGATAATAAACGGCTGATAAAGCTCAAGGGCGATCTTCTTGGGCAGACCACATTGATGAAGTTTCAAACGTGGGCCAACGACGATCACGCTGCGGGCCGAGTAATCGACCCGTTTGCCAAGCAAGTTCTCACGAAAACGACCTTGCTTACCTTTGATCATGTCGGTGAGCGACTTCAGCGGACGGTTGCTGCTGCCAAGCACGGGCCGCTTGCAACGGTTGTTGTCGAACAGCGCGTCGACCGACTGTTGTAACATCCGCTTTTCATTGCGAATGATTACCTCTGGCGCGTTGAGATCGACCAACTTTTTGAGGCGGTTATTGCGATTGATAATCCGACGATAAAGATCATTGAGATCGGACGTGGCAAAGTTGCCGCTATCGAGTAGCACTAAGGGCCGTAGGTCGGGCGGAATCACAGGGATCACGTCCAGAACCATCCACTCAGGCTTATTGTCCGAGTCGCGGATCGACTCGACCGTCTTGAGACGATTGATCAAGTCTTTCGCCTTCTGCTTCGATCCGGTCTCTCTCAAATCTTGTCGAAGTTGGTCGGAAAGACTCACCAGATCGAGCTTGCCGAGCAGCTTACGAATTGCATCAGCACCCATCTCCGCTTCAAAACTGCCTTCGCCATACTGTTCACGAGCGGCGCGATACTCTTCTTCGGTCAGCAGCTGCTGCGCCTCCAGCGCAGTGTCACCTGGCTCAACCACCACATAATCTTGAAAGTAAATCACCTTTTCCAAGCTGCTGGTTTTCATCGCGAGCAAGCTACCCAAACGACTAGGCATCGCCTTGAAAAACCAGATGTGCACGATCGGTGCAGCTAGCTCAATATGGCCCATGCGCTTACGACGCACTCGGCTGTGAGTAACTTTCACGCCACAGCGATCACAGATCATGCCCTTGTACTTCATGCCGCGGTACTTGCCGCAGGCACATTCCCAGTCCTTTTCAGGGCCAAAAATTCGCTCGCAGAACAGCCCATCTTTTTCTGGGCGGTACGTCCGGTAGTTGATCGTCTCGGGCTTCTTTACTTCGCCAAACGACCAGCTGCGAATATCATGTGGCCGCGCCAGGCTGATTTTCACCGAGCCGTAGTCGTTCACGCGATCGTAGTTGGTGCTTTCAAGAATACTCATATTTTCCTCACCAGGAGTTCATTGCAAATTGACCAATTCACAATTCTTTATCTTTTCTCAAGCTGCATATTCAAACCCAACCCACGAATTTCGTTGGTCAGCACATCAAAGCTCGCCGGCGTGCCGGCTTGCAAGGTATTTTCACCTTTGACCATCGACTCGTAAATTTTGGTACGACCCTCGACATCATCGCTTTTGACGGTCAACAACTCTTGCAGAATGTAGGCAGCGCCATAGGCTTCCAATGCCCACACTTCCATCTCGCCAAAACGTTGGCCGCCGAAGCGTGCCTTGCCACCCAGCGGTTGCTGCGTGATGAGCGAGTAAGGCCCTGTACTGCGGGCATGCACTTTGTCATCGACCAAGTGATGAAGCTTGAGCATGTAGATATAACCGACGGTCGTCTCTTGCTCGAATGCCTCGCCAGTCCGTCCATCAAGGAGCTTTGCCTTACCGTGACGCGGCAAGCCGGCTTCCTCAAGTGCGTCGTTGATCTCATTTTCAGTTGCACCGTCGAACACCGGCGTCACGGCTCGGAAGCCAAGCTTCGAGCCTGCCCAACCTAAGTGGGTTTCGAGAATTTGACCGACATTCATCCGGCTAGGCACTCCAAGCGGATTCAACATAATTTGAATCGGTGTTCCGTCCGGCAGAAACGGCATGTCGGCAATTGGCAATATCCTAGAGATCACGCCCTTGTTACCATGCCGGCCAGCCATCTTGTCACCGACCGAGATGACGCGCTTCGTGGCGATATAAACCTTGACCATCTGTAGCACACCGCTGCGGAGTTCGTCGCCACGTTTCATCGAGTTGAGCCGGCGATCGCGCTGGTCGATTGCTTCTTCGACCTTGGGCCACAGTTGACGGTAGATTTTATCGACGTTTTTCTTCCGTTCAGGACTGCGAATCTCGATCGAATCTAGTCGAAAGGCGGTCGCCTGATCAGCCACAAATTGAGGTTCCTGGTTGTGGATGATTTCGTTTCCATCAACATCGGTCAGTTTCTTCTGCAGAACCGCTTCGATCTCAGTGGCCATCTCGGTAAATACAACGGCCACCTGCTCGTTGCCTTCTTTCTCGGCTGCTTTGAGATCCTTCTCAAACAACTTTCGTTCGTCTTCGCTTAGACTCATGCGACGAGAGAACTTTTGTGTATCGATCACAATACCGTCGATGCCCGAAGAAACTTCTAAAGAATCGTTCTTCACGTCTTC
>JAJDEE010000282.1 GCA_029259975.1 Planctomycetota bacterium | reverse complement strand
AGGTTGTAGTCGTTGGTGACCACCTTGCCATCAAGGTGCTTGGCCAGCAGGACCAGTTTTTGGTCGACCGGTTGGCCGACAAATTGTGGCAGCTCGCGGTCGTAGATGACGAGGTCGACTTTGGGATCGGATCGCAGGCGGTTGAGAATATCAAGTCCCCGACGACCTTTACCACGTTTCAAGCGGTCGCTCGAGTCAGCAATCGCTTGCAGCTCGGCAACCACAAATTGCGGCATGATTAACTGGTTGTCGATGACCCGCGTTTCGATCACGTCCGCGATACGGCCATCGATCACCACGCTAGTATCCAAGACCAGCGGCTTAAGACCTTTGATCTCTTTAGCAAATTCGACGTAGGGAATAATAAACCGAAAATCGTTCTTCGTTTGTAGCAGCACGCTGATGCACGAGTAGCAAACAACCGTCGCGAGCGCCAACTGCAACCAACCGACCAACCATTCAGGCTCGGTCGGCATGATCGGCGTCAGCGCAAGCTGCAAGACATAAGTCAGAATTAACCCAATTAGCGTGCCAAAGTAGAAGGCAGTAATCGTATCGAGGCGTTTGCGTTTGATCAGCGTGTCGCCGACCAGCACACCGAGGGCCATAACCAGCACGCCGAAAAAACCGAGCCAGGGCAGCCAGGCATTTTCGCCGGCAAAAACATCGTTCTGCAATAACCGAAAGCCGAGCGCAATCGCCAGCATCAAAAACACAAAGCGCAGAATTACTAGAGCCATAGCGTCGGCTAACTCTCAATAAGTTGTTGGCTACGAGGTCAGAAGACGCCGCGACCATTGGAAGAAACACAGTACCGATACACCACCCACGAGTTCATTTTAACAAGAGCTAGGAGCAAAGTCAGCCCAGCGATTACCAATAATTGAAATTCATGCACGTCAAAGCTTGCGTAATTGACATAAATTGAGCTTATCAGGTAAGCGATTCGTGGCGGCGGTACTCCTCTAGAGCATAGCGGTCGGTCATACCGGCAAGAAAATCACAGACGGTCCTGGCAACCCCTTCTGCATCCAGCTTTTTACGCCACGCCTGTGGCAGGCTCTCAGGCTGACCGTAATAGCGAGCGTACATCTCACGCAGCGCCTCGCCAGCCAACGCTCGCTCGGCCAGTACGGTAGGATGACGATAAACACGCTCAAACAAGAAGGCTTCCAGTGCTGCCATCTGCGCTTGCAGTGGCTCGGACACTGCAACCAGCAGGCCCGAACAATGGCTCACCGCCTGCGGCGAATCGACCTTCGCTTCCTCTAGTCGTTGACTGCTCGTGTTGATCAGATCGCTGACCATGATTTCGATCAACTGATGGATCACTGCCCGACGCAATTGCAGCTGGTCTAGTGCTGTGTAGTGATCTTGCACACGTCGCACCGCCTCGCACCAAAGTGGCAGCTCCAACAACTCATCCCATCCCAGCAGGCCAAGCTCCAACGCATCGTCTGCGTCGTGCGAGTCGTAGGCGACGCTATCGGCTGCGTCGACCACCTGGACTTCCAACAACGGCAGCGCGCCAGGCGAACGATCGTGTTTCACGCGATTTCGCTGGCCGGCGAGAACTTCGTACGACAGATTCAGGCCAGGGAACTCGGGATAACGATCTTCCAGCAGCGTAACAATCCGCACGGCGTGCATGTTGTGATTGAATCCGCCCGTCTCACTCGCACAATCGTTCAGCACGTCTTCGCCTGCGTGGCCAAACGGCGGATGGCCAATGTCGTGCATCAGCGCCAACGCTTCGATCAAATCTTCGTTGAGGCGCAACACACGACCAACCGTCCGCGCAATGGAAGCGACTTCGTGCGTATGCGTCAGCCGCGTGCGGTGATAATCGCCGCGGTCGCCGGTGAAAACCTGCGTCTTATGTGCCAGTCGGCGATACGCACTGCTGTGGACTATGCGATCGCGATCGCGTTGGAACGGTGTGCGGTACGGATGGGTTTTCTCTGGATGCTCTCGTCCCGCACTAGCTGACGAGTGCATCGCATAAGCTGCCAACCAGGGCGATTCGGAAGGTTGTTCGGTCATAATAGCCTCCGGCTCTGCCGGGGGACAACGCGCAATGTTGTTTTATCCAAGGTTCATCCCCCGGCAGAGCCAGGGGCTACGATCGCCTCCCACAACGATTCGAGCGATTGAGGAATCACTCGCACACCGGCCAACGTCGGCATGAAATTATTGTCCCCCGGCCAACGTGGCACCAGGTGCCAATGCAAGTGCCCAGGCACACCTGCCCCGGCAACCTCACCAAGATTCAAACCCACATTAAAACCGTTGGCCGAGATGAGTTTCTCAAGCCGCTGAGTGAAACGACCAAGCGTTTGCATCGCCTCCAGGTGTTCCTCTCGCGTCAGTTCATGCAGTTGCCCCACATGCCGGAGCGGCGAAACCAGCAAGTGACCGTTGCTGTAGGGATATCGATTCAGCAGCGTAACCGTATGCTCGCCGACATCAACGACCAAATTTTGCCGATTGGCAGCTTTCGTTTGTTCGTAGCTAGCAGCCGCTCTGCAGAGGAAGCAACTCTGTTCCGCCCCCGACCGCCAGTCACTCGGCTTGGGCGGCGGGTTGCTAGAATCGTCCTCGCCGGCGATGTACCCCAATCGCCAAGGCGCCCAAATCCGCTGTTCGTCCACGTCTGCTATCCTGTTGTGTTTCAAGGACTCAGGTGCAAGTCTAGACATGCTAGCCCCTACCAACAATACCGG
>JAJDEE010000281.1 GCA_029259975.1 Planctomycetota bacterium | reverse complement strand
TTTATTTGTTGTTGTACGGCGGCTTCGTGCTGATCAACACCTTTTCGCCAACAACGATGGAAGTGACACCCATCGAAGGGATCAACGTGGCGATTATTTACGGCTTTGGCCTAATCATTGCGGCCTTTGTTCTCGCCTTGCTCTATGGGTTGCTCTGCACGGCTGATGGGGATATCGCGGAGCAAACGACGCAGGGGGACGAGCAATGATTTACGATGCCTCGCCGATTGCGATTGCCATCTTTCTGCTGTTCGTCGGCATCACCGTCGGACTGAGTTTTTATTTGGGCAAGCAAGCCAAATCGTCGGAAGGCTATTTTGCGGCGCATGGGCAGATCCCGTGGTTTGTCAATGGCGTCGCCTTTGCCGGCGACTATTTATCTGCCGCGTCGTTCCTCGGCATTTGTGGGATGATCGCCTTTTACGGCTACGATGGTTTTTTGTACTCAATCGGCTATCTGGCAGGTTGGATCGTCGCGCTGTTTGTGGTGGCCGAGCCGATGAAACGTCTGGGGAAATTTACATTTGCCGATGCACTCAATTCCAAGTTTGATTCGCGCGGCATCAAGCTGGTCGCGGGTATTAGCACCTTGGTCGTGAGCATCTTTTATCTTATACCGCAAATGGTCGGAGCCGGAGTGCTCGTGCAGCCGTTGTTGGGTCTCGATCACTGGGCGGGCGTGGTCATCGTCGGCGCGGTCGTGATCTTGATCGTCGTGACTGCCGGCATGATGTCGACCACCTGGGTGCAGTTTCTCAAAGGGTCGTTGCTGGTCATCTTTAGCGCCGTGCTGACAGTGATGATTCTCGAGCGAGGTTTCGAAGCCAAGCCGGGCGTCGATCAAGTCCAAACCGTGACCAAAACTGCCGATGGCCAGACGCTGGTCAACAGTCTGCCCAAAGGCACCAGCGAAGGCGAAACTTCGCTTGCGCCGGTCGGCCACATCAGCAAATTGCCCGGTGGTGTCGACAAGACTGGGCCGGTCGGGCCGTTGGAATTTTTTCGCACGTTACGCGAAAGCGAAGTCGTGCTGTGGTCGACAGAAAAAGCAACCTCTGAGGACGGTAGCGTTACCACGACGTACACACCCAAACCGACTCCCGGTAGCCAAGTCCTGCGCCCCGGCGAACACCCCAAGTTCAAAGGCATTCGCGGTGACAACTTTTTGGACAAGCTCAATTTTTTGTCGCTAATGCTCGCCTTGTTCTGTGGTACGGCCTCGTTGCCGCACATTCTGATTCGCTATTACACTGTTAAGGATGCCGCAGCAGCACGCAAAAGTACGATCGTCGGCATCGGCTGCATCGGGTTTTTCTATGTGCTGACGCTCTATCTCGGCCTGGGAGCGATGACCAGCGGTGCGATGGATGTCACCAACAGCAATATGGCCGCGCCGCTACTTGCATTGAGCATGAGCGAGCTGCTGTTTGCGATTATCTCAGCGATCGCCTTTACGACCGTCCTGGGCACGGTAAGCGGATTGATCCTTGCTTCGGCTGGGGCCGTTGCGCACGACCTGATCGGCAGTTTTACTTCCAACGAACTGACCGGACACGAGCAAGTTCGCATCGCAAAAATCGCCTCGGTCGTGGTCGGCGTGATCGCGATTGCGTTGGGCATTTTGTTCAAAGAGATGAATGTCAGCTACCTCGTCGGCTGGGCATTTTCGGTCGCCGCCTCGGCCAACTTACCATCGCTAGTAATGCTGCTATTCTGGAAACGAACCACCGCCAAGGGCATCATCGCCGCGATTGTTGTCGGTATGACCAGCTCGCTAGGATGGATCTTGCTCAGCGCCGACACCTACTCGAAAGTCTATGGCTGGCCCGCAGAAGAAGCCCTGGTGCCTTTCAGCCAGCCGGGGATCGTCACGATCCCGTTAGGGTTTGCGACTTTGGTTTTGGTGTCGTTGATGACGGGCGGGCGGGACTGATTAAGAAGGCCTAGCAATGAATAAAAAAAAACCAACACATCCCTGTTTGCCCTAGTGCTGGTCGCAATCCCCGCTTTGTTCCATGCGTTTTGGAAAGGATCCTATAAGCCCGAGGGTCTTGGGACATTCTGGATTGGGCCAATCAGCACCACAGCACCTTTTGTTTTTTTGGCATTACTATTCCTGGCACATAGTCCAAAGTCGCATAAGTCGGCTTGGTTCGGCGCAGGTCTTGCATGGATGAGCATGATGGCCTTCACCGTTTTTCTGGTCTCCCAAACGCCCGGTCCAGATGTTACCTCTACCATGGGAATTGCTATGGTTTTTACACCCTTCGTCTATATTCCCTTTCTCCTCTTGCCCTACCTCGTTGGAGCGATCGTGGGCTGGCTCTGGTCACGGTGGGAGAAGAAAAAGTATCCGATAGATGGTTCACCATTTCGCTAAGAAGCCCGGAAAGTGGCTGCAAGGACTAAGCCGACTCAAGAATTGCATCCAACTGTTCCACCAGAAGTGGCAAGTCGACTTTGACGGTATCGAAGACAACTGCGTACTCAATGAGATCGTAGCCGTGGATAAGGCGATGACGGGTGTCCGCTGCTAATTGCCAAGGCACGGCTGGATGCGCCGCTCGAATTTCAGAACCTACGCATCCTGCAGACTCGCCTACAATTTCGATCAATTGCACAAGCGCCAACTGCACCGTGCGGTCCGATTGCAGTTCGTCTAACGTCCTATCGCCAAGCAGCTCAATTGCTTCCTGCGCATGGTCTCGCATGTGCCGAACACGTATCCAGGGATCATGCCGCGTCATACAACACCTCCGCCGAATCGAGTACACCTTGTCGGAAATACTTACTAAGGCTGCCAGGAGTCATGAGATCGACCTCCCGACCAAACATCTCCTGTAGTTCAAGACGCATAGCCGCCAGCTTGAACAAGCCACGGTGGACGCCAGGTAGAAACTCGACCAGAAGATCGACATCGCTACGAGCCGGGTCGAAATCATCGCGCAACAGCGAACCAAACACCAGCAGACGGGCTACGCCATGCTTGCAGCAAAAATCGGCCAAGAGGGCTGGATCGATCGCAACTTGTTTGTGAGGCATAATTTCATTCTATCTTGGTCCTACGGCTCTGTCGAACTGAGCTGCGTTAGCTGCCCTCACTCGTAATGCGTCCAAAGGCGAATCACCTTGACTGTCCGCTCATTTTCGTAGACCTGATACACGAGCCGATGTTGGATGTTGATTCTTCTGGAATACGCACCGGCCAAATCCCCAACTAATTTTTCGTAAGGAGGAGGATTTTGAAAAGGATCCTTTTGGAGGATCTCCAGCAATTTCTGAGCTTTGGATTTCAAGCCGGTCGCGGAAAGTTTTTTGGCGTCCTTCTTTGCTTGTTTCGTGTACACCAATTTCCAATTCACCAATCAAGCTCCTCGGAGCTTTCCGAAAGGTCTTGATCGAGTCCCTCGCGGATTGATTCCCTCATTCCAGGGATGGAAAGCAAGTGCAAGGTTTCAGAAATGGCATTCCAGTCTTCCTCCGAAACCAAAACTGCATTGCTCCTTTTACCGGTAATGATAACCGGTTGATGAGTGATCGCAGCTTCATCAATGAGGCTATAGAGTTTGGTGCGTGCTTCGGTTGCGTTGAGAATATTCATACAAGTTGCCTCTTAATAATAGCGTACGCTATTGCGTACGCTTTGTCAAGGGGGGTTATTTACTAATCTGTCGAACTGAGCTGCGTTAGCTGCTCCAGCACGACTGCCGTTTCGTCAGTCCAAGGGATATCGCCGGGGTTGAATTGGAAAACCTCTTGCGGGATTGCCACGGCGAATTGGACTTCAAAAATTTCGTAGCGGAGCAGTGGATCGCTAGCGGGTCGCAAGCCTGCGAGGCTGGTCGCTAGCGGGGCATCAGCTGCGCGGCGATGCTCGCAGACATACGGAAACATGTTTCTGCCGACCAGTAACAAGACGTGATGCGGTAGTTGCTCGGGCCACTCGGGTGGCTGTTCGTCGCCTAGCTCTGATGCGTCGGGCCAGAGTCGTGCGAGCTGCTCTGGACGCCAGTGACCGATCAAGGCATTGACGGGCAAGCCGTTAAGTTGCGTTAGTTGTGGCGGCTGAAAGTCGAAGTTACGAAGGAGGTCGGCCAGCATCTGACTCAGCCCCCCCTGCCCTTCGCTGGCAGCTATCGACTGTCCTCGTTCGTTAGCCATCTCGCCTCGGTTGACGCTACGCAGTTTTGCATGCAGCCTAGCGGCATTGAGGCGATGGACTTGCCGCTGGCTGGGCAGATGCCGATCGCTCCAGAGGTAGATGCCATCGTAGACCTGCACAAAGCTAGCAGTCTGATCGCCGATCTGAGTTTGCATTTCCCAACGCGTTATCCGACTGCTTTGAGTCCGTTGCTGCCAATATTTCCCCGTGCCTACAACTTTTTGGTCGTGCAGGCGAGCTTCGTGCCGCAAATTGGCGGCGATACTTACTTGCTCATCGAGCGTCTTGATGACTTGGACAACGAAATGATTGCCAACTGCAACAGATTGCTGAGCTTGTGCATGCACTGCAACGGAGTCCGCCAGAGCAAGTGCGAATATCAATAGAGTTGTTAAATGGCGCAAATTGGTTTTCCTTTGCCGGTTTTGACGGTTTTGCCAAAGATTCCGGTTCTGCTACGCCGACCAAATACTTGCAGGAGCAATAGCTCTCAGCAATACATCTCACCACCGTGTGAGGCGTCGATCTGCATGACACTGTCGGAGTCTAGCTGGAGTCAACCGGCTTAGTCCACGTCAAACCTGGGTCGAGGGTCGCTACAAGTGCTAGCAGTTAGTTCGAAGACATAAGACATTGGTCGTTGGTAACACTCTAACGACTAACAACCAACGACCAACTACTTAAACGCTTCAGAGGGGAACGTTATGAAGAAAACATGGACCACCTTATTCATGGGCATGGCAGTGCTGTTGGCAACGTCCAACTGCATGGCCAACAAGGCCTACAACTTGCCACCAGCCCAGCGGCTGATGGAACCCGGCCCCGGTGTCGGCGGCCCTGGCCCCGGTGTCCTGGGTCCGATGGCAACTCGCGGTGGCGGGGTCAACCCGGCCATGGCTAGGGGTGGCCCAGGCTGCGGTCCGATGGGCGGTTGTGCTTCGGCGATGGGGCCGGCGATGGGGCCGGCGATAACCTCGCAACTTGCTTTCTTAGGCGTTGAAGGTGGCGAAATCGGTTGGGACGTCAGTGGCCAAGGCCTGTTTGATAGCACTCCGCTCGTTATGCCTGGTCGGCAGAATTTTTCGCAAGGCGCGATCTACCGCCTCAAGCTAACCAATTTGCCCGACCGCGAAGGCGTCGAGCTGTATCCGACGCTCGAAGTCGCTCCGGTCACGCCGCGAACCGATGCGTTTCTGGCACATGCTCCGATTCCGATTCAATTTACCGACGAGGACCTTGACCAGGTCTTAAGCGGCAACTTCGTCACGAAAGTAATCTATCTGCCCGATCCCGAATTCCAGGACTTGGCGTTAGCCGGCGTCGAGACATTGGTCAGCACCCGGCTTGATCCGGGCGTCGACCCGATTGCCGAGGCGGACCGTCGTGGTTCGATCATGGCGATCTTGCGTATCGGCAACCTCGATCTGCAGTTGCCGGGACAGGGAATTGCCATGAATGGAGACGTAACCCAGGCCCAGTATAACGATGGCTATCAAGGCGGTGTCTACGAAGGTGGCTATGGCGGAATGCCAGGCCCTCCTCAAGGTATGGCGACCTCTGGCTTTGCTCCTCGTCCGATGCCGCCACATCTGGTTTCGGGGATGACCACGCCACAATGGGGAATGCCCCACGTTGGCACTCCGATCGGCCTGCCCGGCCCACCGCATATTCCGTTGGGACATGAAGCCGGTTTGACGAGCCACACAATGAAGAATCGCACTCGGATGAGAATGCCTCCTCCGGTTCACAAAATGAGTATGACTGTCAAGCAACGCCCTGGCATGAATTACCCAAGGCCTGTGAATCACGTTGACATCTCAGAAACCAACCGCGCGGGCCTTCGTCTCCGCGGGGGAACGACAGCTCCGGCTGTTCCGGCCGCAATGCGTAAGATGGCGTCACGATTCAAAGGTCGCAGGAATTGACCTGATGACTCTTGTCAGTAGGCTTTGGGGGTTTTTGTTTGGAATCACATGACAACGGTACGTCTCGTATGTTAGTCGTAGGCAAAATGCTAAGGGCGGTACTCGTCGTTCTGACGTGCAGCACTGCGGTGTTCGCGCAAGATCGACCTGTACACTGGCTCCACACTGGTGCCATGCCTCCGGGAGCGATTGGACGCCAGCGACTTATGCGAGGCGGACCGTTGTCAGGATTCTTTCAGCCGATTG
>JAJDEE010000029.1 GCA_029259975.1 Planctomycetota bacterium | reverse complement strand
AAAACCCTTCGGTATCGAGACAGCGCACTTCTCCACGGCTGGTCACGAACCACAGCCGATTGCCTTCGACCAGTGGTGCACAGCAAATGCCTTGCAGCGGCCAATCGTGAACACGCCCCGAAGGCAGCTTTTCGCTGCTGTGCTGCCAGAGAAATTTGCCCGTTTCCACATCGAAACAAAGCAGGCAGCCAAGGTCGATCTTCGCGGGGTAGCGTTCGAGCCAGCCGCCGCTGTTGTTGGTGCCGACGTAGATTTTGCCGTCGGAAATGACCGCGTTGCCGTAGCTTTGCGAGCCGAGCCGCGCGACCCACTTGATATTTTTGGCGTTGGTCGAATCCCATTCGCCCGTTCTGTAGTCGAAGTCGCCGATTTCCCACTCGGCCGGGATGTTTTGGCCGACGGGGGTGTTGTTGTGGGCGGCGTCGCCACCCCATTGGGGCCAGTTGAGGGTACGCGTGGCGGAAGGCGTCGCTTCGCCAGAAACGTAGTCGAGGCCCGCGCCAGTCCACCAGCCGAGGGCGGCGGCAGCTACGAGTGCACAATATTTTCCGGATCGGTTCATGCGATTGTATTCCTGAAGGAGTTGCTAGGCGCTAGTTACTAGGCGCTAGTTGTTGGCAGTGTGTAATCGAACTTGCGCCCAAAAACTAGCGTCCAGCGCCTAATAACTATCAACCTTTCAATTAGCAACAACGCTGACGTTGTCGATGTAAATTTCTGCTTCTTGGGCATTGCCGTACATACCGGGGCTGCCCGAAAGGTTAGGCGACTCGTCTACAATTCCGATTGTCCACTCATCAGGTTCTGGTTCACCTCGTACCCACAGCTTTCCACGCACGCTAGCCTTCGATCCTTGCGGCACGACTTGCAACTTCATCGAGTACCATTTGCCAGGCACGGGATCAAAATCGACCTCGGCAAAGGTGCGATAGTCGTGTGGGCTCCAGCTGTAGAGCCGCAACTTTTTGTTCGATGAGCGGACCGTCATCGTGTAACGGCTGTTGATCAAACCCAAGTCGGACATTTTCCCGATTTTTAGTGGCAGCGACGCTTTGATGTCAGCCAATGTGCTTGGCGTCACGGATTGCTGCAAAGCAAAGTCGGCTTGAATCGTGTAATTAGCCAGACGAGTCGGCCCCATCCACATGCGGCTGCGGGTGCCGAGCTTGTTGTTCGGGTTGCGAGGTGTCGGTAGGACGGTGCGTTTGACGGCGATCTTTTCGCCCTCGACTTCGCGCGTGACGTACCGCACGCGACCGCCGACCCAAGTGAGCGGCACTTTTTCGTCGGTATTGAAATCGAACTTCCAAGGCAGTGACGGAACGATGCGGACGCGGGCTGTGCCTTTCAAATCGCCTACATCGCAGGTGATCAACGCGGCTTGGTGAACAGTTTCTTTAGGGGCAGAAAAAACGTTGCTTTGAAAGAAACCCCCTGCAAACTTGTCTTGATATTGAACACCCAAGTTGGCTTCGCTGCCGGACAGTTTTTTCAACAATTGGCCACGCGAATTATAAACTCGCACTTCGAACGAAACCGATTCACCAGGAGCAAGCAACGTGTCGTACGGAATAACTTGCACAAGGGCAGGCGTAGAATTGTCGGCAACCGGCGTTTCTTGCGGTGATTCGGGCAAGGCCGCCGCTTGCGGCTTAACCCCTTCACGGCCAATGCAGTACAACGCCGCCGAGGTCGGAAAATAAATCCGCCCGTGCGAGACGATCGGCGAACCGTCGCTGGCTTCGCCTTTGAGTCGCAGCTTGTGCAAGACCTTCACGCCCTTGTCGGTCGGTTGCAAAATGTACCAGCGACCATTATTCGTGCAGCAATAAACTTTGCCATCGGCGTAGAGCGGTGTACTGCGCATCACGGTGCCGAGTGCTTTTTTTGCGATTTGCTCGCCGGTGGCGGGGTCGAAAATGCGTAGCTTGGCGCGATCGTCAATCGTCCACAACCGACCGTCGACCATCAGCGGCGAACTCTTGCCCGACATGACTTCATGCTGTTGCCAGATCGCTTTGCCGGTGAGATCGCCCTGCATCGTGCCGTCGAGCGCGACCAGCCCACCCATCGTGTTGCCAATAACGTTTTCTTCGCTGTGCGAGGCGTAGACCGTGTTGCCGACCACCAACGGCGAGACATTCACACCACGGCGCGAAAACGGATAGTGCCAAATCGGTTCACCCGTACGCGGCTGCAACGCCCAAATCGACCCATCGCCCGACCCAAAAACCATCGCGGCTTGTCCGCTTAGCTTGGTAATCGTCGGCGTGCTGTAAGTCGTATCGTAAGGTGAAATACGGGTCCCCTTGAGCCAACGCAACTCGCCGGTCGCTTTGTCGAAGGACATAAACCGATGGGCCGGCTTCGCCAGAAATCCCCACTGGGGCGCGTCGCCCCAGCCGATCACGATGGCGCTGATGAGAACGGTGTCTTCAAAAACGAGCGGGCTGTGCGTCCGGCCGCCGTAGGTGCTGAGTAGCCCGAACTCTTCGTGCAGGCTGCGCTCCCAGACGACTTTGCCGGTATTGCCTTCTAGGCAACAAAAGTAACCCGAAACGCTCAGCACATACACGCGACCTGTCGCGGGGTCGCCGCAGACCGACGACCAACCGACGCGTGTGTCGGGCACGTCGGTCAGGTAAACACTCATGCGATGCTGCCAAATCTTTTCGCCGGTAGCCGTGTCAACGCAAACCACCCTTGAACCCTCGGTCGGTGTGCCGGCCTGATCGCGAGTAATCGTGTAGAGCCGATCGCCCATCACGATCGGGGTCGAGCGGCCACCTAGCTCGGTGTTTTTCCAGAGTAGGTTGCTATCTGGCCCGCCCTTGGGGTCCCAATGATCGACGAGGCCTGTTTCGGTCGAAACGCGATTCTGCTGCGGCCCGCGCCAAGTCGGCCAATCCCTCTCATCCAGCTCGGCGCCTAGGGCAGCTTGGCTCTGTAGAAAAACGAGCAAGCCGAAGCTAATCAACAACGCTAGGTCAATTCTCAATCGATTCATAGAACACGTAGTGAACATGTGAAGGTAGGACTAATCAAAACGTAAGATACAGAGGCGACGCTTGGCAATCCTTGTCGATTAGGCGGTCGTTGATTGCTGCAAAGAATATTTCGAGCGACGGCTGAAATCGTCTGTCGAGCAATGGGGGGAACCGCAGCATACCAGATTTTGGGTCTGCTTTCTACGAGTAACTCGCGATTCCTGGGGGCACAATCGTCACTACTCAGACAGCCTTCGTGGGCCGCAAATCTTGCCTAACGATCTTCCTAAACCACTTGCTGGAAATCACTTCTGAGAACTCAAGCGAGCGGGTCAGGCGGGCCGATAGTTTGTGATGTCGCGGCCTGGCACGGAAATGCTTTCGCTGCGATTCACCACGTTTGGTGCGTCGACCAACCGGCCTGTACATTTCGAGTCATGGATTGGCTCGACTGGCGTTGACGCCTAACTGTGGGGACAAGAGGAAAACGACCACTTTGATCCCCCCCGACCCCGCCGGGTCATCCCGCCGACCCACCTACCGCCTACCCCGCCGGGCAAACGCCCAACCGAGTGTCACTTCGACCAACCCAGGGAGGTTAACGGTGATCCGAGTCATCGGGTGCTGTCAAATCTGTTTTTACTTGTCGTCCCCAAAGAATTAGGAGACGTTATTCGATGAAGTCAAAATTGTTAGGAGCGCTCATCGTAAGCGTTTGTCTGACAGGCCAGAGTTTTGGTTTTGGTTTGTTAGACAGAATGCTTGGAAGTGGTTGCGGATGCGACTGCTGTGAGCCGCAAAGTTGTTGTGAAAAGTCCTGTGGATGTGCCGACGATTGCTGTGGAGCCGACGGTTGCTGTGGCGACTCGTGCTGCGGTGGCGATAGCTGCTGCGAAGCGAGCTGTGGTTCTGCCTCGAACTGCTGCAAGAAAAGACGCAGCTGCTTCTTGAGCAAGTTGTTCAAGCGTAAGA
>JAJDEE010000280.1 GCA_029259975.1 Planctomycetota bacterium | reverse complement strand
CCTCGACATTTCCCAGCCGCCTAAGTGCCTCGATATGAGCGGGGCCGATGAATCCGGTGCCAATAATGCCTGCGTTAATTTTCTGCATCGTATGTTCGTGTACCAAAAGAGTGCGCGAATAAAAAAGGATGTGCCCATTCTAGCAGTTATCATAGGCGTGCAAAGGCTCCTGCCGCCGCCCTAGGCTAACTGCCAACGCAAGAACTTTGCAGCTCTGCGAGATTAGCGATTGACCCGAGCTGGAGCGCACGACTTACGGGCAAATAGTCAGGCTAGAATCGTTCGGATTTCAGCAATGAGCGTTGCGGCATCGTCGGTGAGCGCGATAGCTTGGCTGTTGCCGGTGGCTAAATCTTTCATTTGACATTCGCCGGCGGCAAATTCGTCGTCGCCGAGGATGAGCGCGACGCGAAAGCCTCGCTTGTTAGCGTATTGCAGTTGCTTGCCTAGCTTTTTTGGCTCTGGGTAGAATTCGACGCCGATACCGGCGCCGCGCAGCTGCGCGGCTAAGCGGAGGTAATCGTTGCGACGCTCGGCAGCAAAGAAAGGAATCAACACATCGGCGGTGGTCTGTACATCTTGCAGTCGGCCCAGTTTTTCTAAAGCGGCTAGCAGCCGATCGAGTCCCAGCGAGGCACCGACGCCGGGAAGTTTTTGGCTGGTATACATTTCGGCGAGATTGTCGTAGCGACCTCCGCTCGCGACGCTGCCGATTTCAGGAAGATCATCGAGCGTTGTTTCCAGCACGATGCCCGTGTAATAATCTAAGCCTCGGCAAATAGAAGGCGCGTACCGCACGCGATTTTGTGCCGACGTCGGTAGAGTTGAGATCACGCTGCCAATCAATTCCCGCAGCTGGGCGAGGCCGCGCTCGCCCGTTTCGCTGCCGGCAACGAGTTGTTCCGCCGCAGCGAGCATCTCGTCGTTAGAGCCGTTGAGTGCCGTCAGTTGCAAGAGCTGCGCGGCCTGCGCGGCGTTGGTGCCAGCCACTTCGATTAGCTCCGTCGAGACGCGATCGGCGCCGATCTTGGCTAGTTTGTCGAGCGTGCGCAACACGGAGGTCGATTGTTCGACAAGGCCGAGTTTTTCTAGCAGTCCGTTGAGCAGCCCACGGTGATTGACGTGGATGGTGAATTCGCCGACCTCAAGGGCTGACAACAAGTCGTTCAGAACCAGCACCATTTCGATGTCTGCCGAGAGCGCCGTCGTGCCAATCGTATCGAAGTCGCATTGCATGAACTCGCGGTAACGTCCCGCCTGGGGATTCTCGCCGCGCCAGACGGTGGCGATTTGATAACGCTTGAATGGAGTGCCTAGTTCTTGGATATTTTTGCCCACGAACCGCGCCAGTGGGATCGTCAAGTCAAATCGCATACCGACCATCCGTCCGCCGGGGTCTTCGAACTTGTACATCTGCTTGTCGGTTTCATCGCTTCCCTTGCCGGTGAGGATCTCTAGGTATTCGAGCGCAGGCGTATCGATGGGGCTAAAGCCGTAGGAACGATAGACACGGCGCGCCGTATCGATGATCCACTCACGCGGAATCATCGCCGCCGGCGGAAAGTCGCGGAATCCTTTGAGTGTTCGTGGTTGAATGCGTGCCATACTACAACACCGCCAACAGCTCTGGCTTACGGCTGCGAATGCATTTCTTTTTCTTTTGACAAACGGCCTCTGTGTATTCGTGGACCTGTTCAGCCGTTTCGAGGTAGAACTCGTAGGTCCAATCTTCTTCGTACTCGCAATTGTCGGTGGTGTATTCGCGGCAAATCTCGGGGCGGGTTTCGTAGATGCCGCACATGTTGTTGGGCTGCAAGTGCTTGCAGACGGTGTGGACGAGCAGGTACCAATCGTCGTCCTCTTTGAAGACGGTGGCCCGCTCGTGCAGCAAGTACCAGCGGATGAACTCGAAGTCCTCAAAGTCTTCGGGAGTTTCGATTGGCATCGCAAAATAGCGGCAACACTTGGCGGTGCAGTACTCACACAAAACTTCGCCCTCGGGCAGGTCGTCGCGGTCAATGCGTTTGACACCAAATCCAGTTGCCATACTCTATTTCCCCCCTCAAAAAACAAACAAGTTATCGAGGTCACACTTTAACATGCGCTGCGGTAAGAGGGAAGGATGAGGGTTCGCATCAATGCCCAATGCCTTACCGCCCAATGCCTTACCTATGACCAATGAACGGTGTGATTTTCTGTCAACATTGGTCATTAGGGCTTGCGCATTGGTCATTCGTTCTACAGCAGGCTTCAAAACGGCCCTGCTTTGCGTTGCATTCGCAGGACGCTCTCTTCGTCGGTGAGGTTCAGCAATTCGTCACGAGAAAACCAGCGTAGGTCGTGGGACTCGTCGCTGAGCACGAGTTTTTGTCCCTCGGCGGCGATAAACAGAAAGCGGATGTCGTGATGCTCGTGAGCGTCTTCGAGGACTGCTTGCGTGGTCGCGTCGCGGCGTGAGGGAATTTCGTGGACGTCGATGTCCAGCGGCACGAGGACTCCGCTGAGGTGCTCGATTTCGAGCTGCTGAAGCCCCGATTCTTCTTGAGCTTCGCGCAGGGCGACGGCTTCGACGTCTGTTTGCCCGTCGGCATGGCCCCCCGGCTGTAGCCAGCGATTGAGTTTGCGATGGTGGACTAGCAGACAACGCTTTCGATCGTGCGAGAGTATCCAAGCCGAGCCGGTGATGTGCCCAGGACGGCAGGTGCGGTCAAAGCAGTTCGAGCAACTGTTGACGAGGTCGGTGATCTGCCGGACGACGTCGACTTCTTCGGGACACTGCAACGCATAACACTTGAGCATTTTCAATAAAGGTTGACGGTGCATTTGCTGATCCTACGGATTTTAGTTCGGCTTGCGCGTTATTCGCGGGAGATCGTTCCTCGGAAAAGTGCGAAAGTCGAATTTAGGCTGCGGGCGAATAGATGGTCCAAATCGGATCGCCTGCATACCTTAGGTTGACGAGTTCTACTGTTCGTTGTTCAGGCCAATCAGATAGCGTTTCGTTGGCTTGCCAGCCCTCGGTGAGATTTTCGAGGAGTGTTTTTCGATCGGCATCTAGGTTAGTGACGAACTGGGCATGATCGCGCTGGTCGCGGTAGTCGGGTGTTCGCGTTGGAGTGGCCAGCCAGCGATGGATACGTGACAGATCGAAATCATAGAGCAGCGTGCCATGATAGAGAATATGCCGTCGCTTGATCCGGATGGCGTTGCCAGAGAATTTTTGCAAAGGATCTGCAGCCGTTGTGCGAATCGCTAAATCACTCGTGCCGGCAGGCGTGACCTTGGTTTCTTCAGTCGACAGCATTCGAGACAGCTCTGCAAGTGCGAATTGGTGTGCTCGGTCGATTGCTTGTAGTTGCGGGTACTCTTGAAAACCAAGGACCAAAGCGTACATCAGGCAGCCTGGCCCGGCGAGGATCGTACCACCTCCACTACTTCGCCGCAGCACAGGCACACGATCTTCGCGGCAGATATCGAGGTTGACCTCGACCTTGGCTGAGGACGACCGGCCCAGGACAACGCAATAATTGGGCGATTCCCACAGGCGTAGAATGCCGGCGCCGATCTCGCCCGCTTCGGCAGCGTCCAGCAGAGCCTCGTCGAGAGCTAGATTCTCGGCGGGTGTGTCGAGGGTGAGTTGCAGGTGCTTCATGGGAGAATTTTTTAGCTGGAAAAACACGGGGACTCGTCGTTCAAGAGGTTCTCTGTTAGTCTAGTAGCCTGTGGCACAACTGCCTGCAATCGTGCCTACACTGCGCCATTGGACATTCCTTGTTCGATATTCGATATTTCCTTTTGGCAAGTTGTGCTTTTGGCAAGTTGTCGCAAGTTGTGTGAATGCCGAACAAGGAATGTCGAAGGCAGAAGTTTTCATCTACGCCATCTTCCCATGAACGGTCATGTCTTCCAACCCAACGACTGAAAAACTAACCAACGATCAACCGACGTCTTCACCTGTCTCGGCCGACGAGCTATTGCCTCCTGTCGAACCGCCAAACGCTGGCTTTATTCTGCAGCTGTTCATCGTGCCTGCTGTCATCGTGTTTGCCGTAGTGATGCTATGGCTGTTGGTCACGACTTTGGCTACGCAGGGCGATCAAGATCCGACCAAGATCGTTGCTGCACTGCGCAGCTCAAATCAGGCACGTTGGCAAAAGGCCGAGGAATTGGCCAACATGTTGCGGTTGGAAAAGCGTTATCCCGACCTCAAAAGCAATTCCGAATTGGTCGTCAAGCTAGCCAAGCTGCTAGACGAAGAGGTCGAAGCGGGACTCGACGATAAAAATTCGATCAGTTTGCGTTACTACTTGTGCCGGGTGCTTGGCGAATTTCATGTTGACGACGGGGTCGAAGTACTCTTGAAAACTGCACGCAAAGATCCCGAGCGAGACGTCCGCCGCGAAGCGATTAACGCCTTGGCTGTGCTAAGCAACGCTTTTGATAAATTGGAACCGCCGAAACATGTGGAACACTCTCAATTCGTCGAAACGTTCAAGTCGCTGGCCAACGACGAAGACGAATTAATTCGCTCGCAGACGGCTTTTGCACTGGGCGTATTTGCGATGTCGCCGGACGTAGACCCGCTGCTGGTGAGCGAGCTGGAACTCCTAGTCGACGACCTCTACTCGGATGCTCGCTACAATGCCGCGCTCGGGTTGGCTCGCCAGGGCAGTATGAAGGCCGTCGAAGCCGTGAGCGAGATGTTCGACGACGAGGCGTTGGCAATGAACACCAGGAGCGAAAATACGCCTGCCTTGCAAGCTTTCAAACGTGATACGATCCTAGACAATGCCTTAGACGCAGCCCGGCTGCTAAAAGAAAAGAATCCTGACGCCGACCTCGCCAGATTGCGAGCTGCCGTGGAGCACTTCGCCGATTCAGCCGCCAAATGGCAGCCAACGCCAGTGCCCGAGTCGCTCGTCAAGCGAGCGCGAGAGCTGTTGGCTGAGTGAGACGCAACCCGTGCTTAACTTCGCAATCGCCCTGCAGTAACACCGTATGGTTGTCCCAAAACATGGTCTCGCTGTATTCGCCGAAACAACGGCGCGCTGGCCAGACGGGTACGATCGTGCACTGACGATGGTCTACCTGGCCGTGATTTTCGGCCTACCGCTGCTGGGCTACGTGTTTATGGTGCTCGATTTTCGACGCTACCTGCGTTCGTTGCGACGAGCGATGGTACTCGTGGCCCAGACAATTCCTGTGACGCCCTATTGGTCACTGCGTAGCCGGCCGGTCTGCCTGAAAATATTGGGGTTGGAACTGCCTTGTACCGAAGAAGACGTGATGGCTGCCTACCGCGAAAAGGCCAAGGAGATGCATCCCGATCGGGGTGGTGACTTGGAGGAGTTTCTACGGTTGCAGCGCTATTTTGAACAGGCTCTTCAGCTGGTGCGTCGCGAGGATAGCTAGCACTCGATCTGCTCTTGCTGCTACGCCAGCGGGAGAGGTACCATCTACCCCACGACGATCCTCTGCCTCACTACCCCGCGCAGGCGGAATTCGCGTTAAAAGCATGGATGCGCAGACGCCCTGTCGCTTCAATAGGAAATTCGTCTCCAAGGGCGGATTTCCTAGATAGCCAACAAACCAGAAAGGATTCTGGATGCCAATGACTTTGGCCCAGCTTGCTGAATTCGTGAACGGTCGCCTCGACCTTCCTGTCGCTAGCGACAAAGAACTGACGATTGTCGGAGCAGCGACGCTTGCTGTTGCGCGCTCCGAAGAAATCACGCTGGCCGACCACGAAGACCGTGCAGACGAACTCGCGAACTCAAAAGCTGCTGCTGCGATCGTATCTGCCGAGGTTCCGTCACCGGGCAAGCCGACGATCGTGGTCGCAGATGTTCATGCTGCGTTTGCCAAGGTCGTCACGCACTTCCGGCCGCCACGGTCTCGCCAATCTATAGGCATTAGCCCAGCGGCAATTATCAGCCCAACGGCTCAGATAGCTGAGGGAGTTGACGTTTACCCGGGTGCTTCCGTTGGCGATGACGTTGTGATCGGCACCGGCTCGATCATCCACTCTGGCGCGCAGATCATGGCAGGCTGCCGGATCGGCTCTGAGGTGACGTTGTTTCCCAATGTCGTGTTGTACGAAGAGACTCGCATTGGCGATCGTGCAATCATCCATGCCGGTACCGTCATTGGTGCCTACGGTTTTGGCTACCGCGAACAGGAAGGTCGACACAAGCTGTCGGCCCAGTTGGGGTACGTCGAAATTGGTGAAGACGTCGAAATCGGTGCCTGCGTCACGATCGATCGCGGCACGTTCGGCCCGACACTTGTCGGAGAGGGGACCAAGATTGATAACCTCGTACAGATTGCCCACAATTGCCGCCTCGGTAAACACAACCTCATCTGCAGCCAAGTCGGCATCGCCGGCAGCTCCTCGACTGGCGACTACGTTGTGATGGCGGGGCAAGCAGGCATCCGCGACCATGTTCACATCGGCGAGCGAGCTATGGTCTACTCCAAAGCGGGAGTTTCTAACCATGTTGAAGCGGGGCAAGTCGTGCTCGGCCAACCTGCCACGCCAATTCGCAAGCAGAAACTTCAGGTAGCGGCCATTTCGAAACTACCTGAGATGCGCAAAGAATTTCGTGCCATGAAACGGCAACTTGCCGCCCTGCTTGAGCAACTAGAAAACAGCGCCGAAGAAAAGAACATCGAAAAGAACATCGAAGAGAACCCCGGAGACCAAGCGGCGTAACGCGGACTGCGAATGCTGTGGAACCATCATGCTTACTAATTCAAATTCACCGTCAGCATCAGTCCCCGCTGACACTGATCAACCCATCGGCTTGCTCGCAGGTTGGGGCAAGTTCCCGTTTGCTGTAGCCGAAGCGCTTCGCGACGCAGGCCATCGCGTGGCGGGAGTGGGCATCGTCGATCACGCAGACCCGCGATTACAAGAACTTTGCGATCACTTTGACTGGATTGGCATTGGCGGCATTGGCAAAGCGATTCGCCACTTTCGTCGTTGGGGCGTGACGCGTGCCACGATGGCTGGCAAAGTTCACAAGGTGCTATTTTATCAACCGGGGTGGTGGATGAAGCATCGGCCCGATTGGAAAACGATTCGCGCTTTTTCGCCCCAATTGTTTTTCGGCTCCGACGATCGCCGTGACGATACTTTACTGCGCACAGTTGTCTCGGCGTTTGCTCGCGATGGTATTACTTTCGAACCTCCTACCGATTTTGCACCCGAACTACTCGTGAAATCGGGGCCTGTTGCCGGCAAGCGATTGACCGCCAAGCAGCAGGGCGATGTCGAGTTTGGGTGGAAGATTGCCAAGTCGATGGGCGGACTCGACATCGGCCAAAGCATTTGCATCAAAGACCAGACCGTGATCGCCGTCGAAGCGATCGAAGGCACCGATCTCTGTATCCGTCGGGGCGGCGAACTTTGCACTTCGGGCGGATTTACGGTCGTAAAAGTTGCTAAGCCACAGCAAGACATGCGATTCGATGTGCCAACGGTTGGCATTCGAACGTTGGAAACAATGGCCGCCGCTGGTGCCGATGTACTAGCCATCGAAGCCGACCGCACGATCTTGCTCGATCGGCAAGAGTTTGCTGCTGAGGCCAAACGCCTAAAAATCGCCGTCGTTGCGTTCGACGAGGCAGTTTCCCGAACCGCGGCCGCGTAGCGGTCTGCGCGAGCTACGTTGTCTGCTGCATTTTGGGTTTGCTGCATTTTGGGTTTGCAGAAACCTGCAACTAGGCGTACCGACGGTTGCCCGCACGGTGCGTGGGATTCGTGCTCCGCAGCCTGTTTTCGATTGTCGTCAGCTATCGCTAAACATTCTTCTTGCTAGCAATGCATTGTACACCTGGGCGGAAATTATTGCCTAATCGGCACAGTCCCTGCTAAGAGCTAGCGTTTTACCCCAATTGTTGCCCTCTTCTACAAGGAGATGTGGCATCTGGACGCAAGCTAGCCACCCCAGAATACCGATCAAACGTGAAGGACTATCTCTCTTGAATCTGAACGTTTGGCTGCCTGCTAAATCAGATTTTGTTGTACTATGTTTTGTTTTGGGCAGGAGGCTTTGTTCATGCGGTGGGAGCAACGGAAACCGCTGTGGCCAATGACGGCCGCGCTCAGTCTACTGCTTGTGTTGGCTCTTACCGCACCGCGCAGCTGGCAGAG
>JAJDEE010000279.1 GCA_029259975.1 Planctomycetota bacterium | reverse complement strand
AATCAGCATCATCACCGAAATTGTGGACATCGTCATCCCGATCACACCGATTCCAAAGATGATGTTCGAAAAGAACCGACCGCCTTCGCCCTCGTCGTCTGCAAAAAGCTGCTCTAACGATTTGGATAGGTCGCCCGTATCGCGAACAATCAGTACCGCAGCCAAATTCGCCTCGGCATGCGAAAGATCGGCAGGCAATTCATACTTTCCTACCTCAGCAGCACTCTGACGAGCACCTAGTATTTTTTGATGTTTTTCTTCGAGCGGTTTGGGAACCTGTACCGTAACCCCTGCTACTTGGCAACCTTCGGGCAACTGAGCATGAAACTGTGTTGCTGCCGCAATGACTACACACCCGGTCGCCAGGACAAACGGGAAAAACATACCGGTGAACATGTCGAAAATCGAAAGTCCGCAGAAATCTTTGTTCCAACCACTCGAGAGTAGGTTGTAGGGCAACAAGAAAGTCATATTGATTCCGACGGCGGCGGCGCCGGCGGCTAGCATGATATCACGCTGTTGGCTGACGATTTTGTCGGTCCAATACTGGCGTGCTGCTGGATCGACGATCGCGTCGAGCATTGGCATCAGGGTGTCGGAAGGCTGAAATAGATTTCTCCACTTCGGCACCAATCCAGTCCGCACAGCCCCCCAATCGATACCGTCGCCAACCATCGACATCCGAACGACCACACCAAAAAAGCAAAGCACAACCATCGCCACGACGATTTTAAGCAAAGCCTCGTAAACCTTGATTCCCAAACTGCCCGAACCGTAGCTCCATGTGACAGGCAGACAGATGGCAAGAATCACTAGGGAGACGACCCACTTACCAAAGTCGTCTCCCTTGGCCACTGGAGCAAGCATCCCTTCGCCACTGAATACATTCGGCAACAAGTTTTGCTCTAAAACGCCAAAGCAAAGCGAATACTGAGGCATCGCCCACACCAAGGTCGCCAGCAGCGAGGCAATCAGCCACGACCAGCCGAGCACGGGATTGATGTGCTTGTTGATCAGCCGGAAAGGCCTTTCGCCAGTGGTGAGCGTAACGTAGCTAATCGCGCTCAACATGATCACACCAAGAATCATGGCAAAAGGCTGCACCCAAATCATGCTCACGCCCGCGACGATTCCCAAGTACAGGCTGCCGCTAAGCGACCCACCGCCGAGAGTGATCGCACTTTGCATCCAACCCGGACCTGAGAGTTTGAGATAGACCCCAAGCTTCGTCAGCCCGCCCTTTTCCTGGGCCTCAAGAATCAGCTTCCCATTGGCTTCAATTCGCGCGTCGTTAGACATGGAATAACCTTAGAGAAACTGCGTGTGAAAGCGATAATGACAACCGAATCCATTTTCGATTCCCACTTGGCTTGAAGAGAGAATAACACGCATCGCTAGCCTGGACAACTCCGCAAACAAGCTACAGTAGGCTAAAATCATCTATCTCGATCGCCAACGAGGTATGATTAAAACAAGACAGGCAGCAACAAGTCGTCGACTTCGCCAAAGACCAGTTCCCAGGCGTCGTTTACCGAAGCTTCGCTTTTCTGCTGCGGTGTTTCGTTGCCGCCTGTTGTCTCTTGAGACGCTAGAGTTGTCGCTGCTGAGAGCTGCACGTAGCCGTCACTCAACTACTAAGTAGTTGAGTGACGCGTGGCGTTGGTTGCAATCGGCCAAGCCGGGCGACCCCTTGCCCAAACTGGTCGTCAACCCACACCGTCCCAATCGGCTCAAACCACGTGTCCGAAAGCGAAGGCCCAAGCAATACCCGCTCATGAACAAGCCGAGATGCCAGCTGAAGAAAGAGCTGGATAGCTAACGACTTGCGGCTATGTTACTGCCATTCAGCATTGGCGAGAATCGAAAGTCGGCTGCCTGCTCTCGATGGAAAGCGATATCCATTCCCGCGATCCTTGTGGGCAGATTCCCGGCTGTTTCATTCATGCCTCGGCGGTACGAGAAATTGCGAAAATAGCGGAGAAACAAGGGCCAGAAGAGGTGTTTGCCGGTGAAACCCTCGAGGCTACATCTGAGGCGATCCGAGTCGAATCGCCTTGCACCGACTACCAGCCACCTAAGCTTCTTGCTCGTGATGTAATCGCTAGTGGCCGATGTTCGGACACGTTTGACTGGCATTTAGAAGCATGCGCTCGACAGTTGAATTTTCCATCCGAGACGAGGCAAGCGTTCGTGGCCGATGGCGCGTAAACCAACTGGCGTATTCAGCGTGAACATTTCCCCCATGCCACGCCAATTGCCGATCTGATTCACTCGCTCTGTGATCTCTATGGCGATCTTCTTAATCTGTTTTTTGACTTTGCAGTTTGCCTGATCGAGTCGACGGTCAAGTTGATCAATCGCCGCATCAAGGGAAGTGAAAAGTTCTGGCTCAAGGAAGCCAGCGAATGCGTATTGCAACTGCGTGCGGACCACCTCTGTGATAGCAAGCCGCTCAAGTCATTCTGGCTCCGCTGGCAAGCAGACCAAATCGGATCAAATCACTACCAAATTGCTGGCTAGACTACAATGTGCGGAATGCACCCGTTCGACACCGACTACACCTACGACAATGTTGGGCGGGTAAAATCGATCTCGTGCCTCGCTCCTCAAACTACGCCTCGCCGATACGGCGCTGACTAATACGTAAGCGGTTGCTACGAAAGGCAATATCTCAAGCCTGGATCACCTTCAGACACAAATCAAATGGGAAATCCCGTTTAGACGTTCTGCTGGGCTGAAAACACCTGTGTGATTTGGCGCACTCTCTAAATTATCGGTGAAATACAGCATCGATCGCCGCGTACTCCACATTAAAATTTTACACACCACTAATTGTGTTAAATCGCATCGTTGCAGGAAATCATACCGACGAGCACTGGGGTAAAAACTTTTATGGAAAATGCTTGACACGCTCATAGCAACACACTCTACTCCCGTAGGGTGGTGTGGTCGTCAGGCCATCTTGGGGTACCTAGGTTTTACCTTTTTGAGAAGAGGGGGAACCGCTCATGATTACGAAGAAGTCAGTTTCTTTACTCGGTAAATTTGCCGTTCTTGCCTCCGCCGTCAGCGCCTTTTTCTTGATGGCAGCTAGCCCCGCAATCGCTACGAGCTTCGGGTTGTTTGGGACAAGCCCGTTGACCCAAAACGCCGTCAAGACGGTCTCAGTGGGTGATGCCTTTTCGGTCGACGTTGGTTTTCAGCTCGACCCGGGTGACTCGATCAGTTCTTACTCGATGTCGGTCAATTTTGACACCGACCTGCTGAACGAACTGTTTATTGCTAGTGTAATCACTCCTGCCACGGTGACCGGCCCGTTGGGAGGCTCTTTGACTCCCACGCCACCAACCACCGTTACCAACAGCTCCAGCACCTCGGCGGGGACGGTCATGTCCTTCGCCGGCTCGACGGCTCCCGGATCTGGAATTGTCAACAGCGGCTCAACTGCTTTCGACGTGATCGTCGGCCGCATCATCTTTGTGGCCAACTCTAGTGTGACGACTGACGGCCCCGATGCTTTCACCGGCTTCTTCGCTCCCGGCGACCACCTCAACGAAAACTCAGGACTCCCTCATCCCCACCTTGGCTTCGGCGACCTTTCGGTCAACGTTGTGCCGCCGGTAATCACAATCGTGTCAGTCGTCGGTGTGTTGGAGCTACCAGAGACGACCGCCACTCCTGCACCGGTGGAAGCAACATTGCCATCGATAACGGAGTTCTCGATACGCAGAACTTCGCGTGACGTCGCACCACCTGCGGCTATCTCCACAAAAATTCCTCCGCCTTTGTCTGCTTCATTTCCTACGATAAAACTGTCACGAACAATTAATCGAGCAGTCGAACGTAGTGCTCCTCCTTCTCCAGGGAATCCACCAACATCAGCACCTGTCAATGTCAGACCAACGATCTCGACAAGTGGCGGTGCTGACCCGCCACTAGGATCTATGATATTGAGAATACGAATCCCGGTGCCCGTATGGCCAGGTGTTGGATCATCCGCGTCAATTGTCAAGCTGTTTAGAAAACTTGCGTCGATAGTCAAGTCGTCAGAGCCATCAATGGAGATCTCTCCCAGGAAAGCGCGATCGAGCGTGATGGTTTCGTTGTCGCTCTGTGTACCGGCAAAAAGGATGGTATCTGCACCACTTCCGGCGGGCGCGTCGCCCACAGCAGCATCCATGTTGGCCGCCTCAACGGCCTCTCGAAGCGTAATTACCCCATCGGTGGTAGGATTGGCGGGATCGAAATCATCCAGAAACGAGTTGACGATGATCGTCGTGAGCATCCGCCGCTCTTCCAACGACTCTACTCGCAGTGAACGCATACCAGGGTTTCGGCGCCCTCGCTTGATTCGTTTCTTCCTTCTAAACCCGAGATTTGTAAATGTATTGTGCCAGGAATGGTAATAGCTGCGCATACGAACACTCCTATGAAACGAACTGGGCAATGAATTTATACGATGATGCCTACTTGCCCAAGAAACCACCTCGTCTGTTCAAAACTCGATAACCAAACATACCAATCGACAAAAGACAAAACGAATTCGGCTCTGGAATGCTTACAACACGAAAACCCACCCCCACATGTCCTATCGTTGGCAAGCCGTCACTCTTGTTAGATACAGACAGCGAGGAGGAAGTTGAGTTCCAAAATCCGCCTCTTCCACCGCGCCGTTCGAAAGGGTCTTCATTCACCAAGTCGAATTCCGTTTCTTCCCATTCACTCACGTTGCCTCCCTGTGCCATTGTGCCAAAGGGGCTCAGTCCCCCAGCCTGCATGA
>JAJDEE010000278.1 GCA_029259975.1 Planctomycetota bacterium | reverse complement strand
GATTTACGCGGATGAAAAAGCAAAAAAATTATCGATCTGCGCTAATCAGCTAAATCCGCGTTCCTCCGCGTCCTATTCTTCAGCACCAGAAACAAAGCTATGACTCTAGAACTCGGCAATCTGACTCCCGAACTGACCGCCATTCAGGTGGAAGTCGAGCAGTATGCGCGCGACTACGGTCTTGATTTCTTTCCAACGATTTTTGAATTGATCGACGCCGATCAGCTTAACGCAATCGCCGCGCGCGGTGGGTTTCCGACACGATACCCACACTGGCGGTTCGGTATGGAGTACGAGCAACTCAGCAAAGGCTATCACTATGGCCTGCAAAAAATCTACGAGATGGTCATCAACAACGACCCGTGCTACGCCTACCTGATGCGCTGCAATGGCACGATCGACCAAAAAATGGTGATGGCCCACGTCTACGGTCACTGCGACTTTTTCAAGAACAACCAGTGGTTTTCCAAGACGAATCGCAAAATGATGGACGAGATGGCCAACCACGGCAGCCGCATCCGCCATTACATGGACGAGGTAGGCGTCGCGGAGGTCGAGGATTTTATCGATGCGTGCCTGAGTATCGAAGACCTCATCGACATCTACTCGCCGTTCATCAAACGTCGCGAAACCAAAAGCCGTTACGATTTTTCGGGGGACGAGCAGGAATCGCCAGAGCTGAAGTCAGCGAAATTCCCAGCGAAGAAGTATATGGATCGGTTTATTAACCCGCGCGAATCCGCTAGCGATGATGACGATGGAGAAAAAGAGCCGGCGCAGCGTAAGATTCCTGAGCACCCGGAACGTGACGTGATGCTGTTTTTGCTCGAAAACGCGCCGCTCAATGCTTGGCAGGCGGACGTGTTGTCGATTATTCGTGAGGAGACGTATTATTTTGCGCCGCAAGCGCAGACAAAAATCATGAACGAAGGTTGGGCCAGCTATTGGCACTCGACGATCATGATCAACCAAGGCCTCAGCTGCGCCGACATCGTCAACTACTGCGACCATCACAGCGGCACGATGGCCAGCTCGCCAACGCAGCTCAACCCCTACAAAGTCGGCATCGAACTATTTCGCAACATCGAAGACCGCTGGAACCGCGGCGCTTTTGGCCGCGAATACGAAAAATGCGACGACTATCTCCAGCGCAAAAACTGGGACACCGGCGCCGGCCTCGGACGCGAGAAAATCTTTGAGGTCCGCCAGATCCATAACGACCAGACCTTTATCGACGAATTCCTGACGCTCGACTTCGTGCGCGAGCACAAGTTCTTTCGCTTTGGCTACAACGAACACAGCGAAGTTTACGAAATCGAAAGCCGCGAGTTCCCCAAGGTTAAACAACAGCTGCTCGAAAGCCTAACCAACCGTGGGCAGCCGATCATCAGCGTCGTCGATGGCAATTACAAAAATCGCGGTGAGCTGTTTCTCGAACACAACTACGCAGGCGTCGAACTGCAGCTGGAGTACGCCCGCGATACGCTCGAAAACCTCTACCGCCTGTGGAGCCGGCCTGTCCATTTGCTAACAGTGCTGGAAGAATCCGAGATTGTGCTTTCATTCGATGGTTCCGAGCACGAGTACGAACCAGGCGACCCTTACGACCAGGGTGACGATAGCGAGGATGCCGCATGACGCTTCGCGATCAGTTTTTGAGCCAGCTATCCAGCATGATCGGCAAGCAGCACCAGCACTTGACCGCGACCGTAGGTCCGCGCACGGTGCGCTGCGAAATTGACGCGTGCGATCAACTCGCCGTGACGGTTTACGAACTGGCGTTGGAAACCTCGGAGTTGGCCAGCGTCGAGATTACGAAACTGCAAGCCGCCAGTCAGCAGCTCTGCGAGCGCGTCACGTATTTGCTCGAGCCGATTTCGCCGATCGAGTCCGACGCGGACGGCTGTGTTGTCCAAATGCGCAGCTCTCCGCCTCAGCAAAAAGAAAACGGCCGCTTTTACTACGAAATCTTCCTCCGACGCGGCGGCTCGGTCGCACTGCACCGCTACGAAAAACAACCCGGCAGCATTCGCCAGCGCGTCGCCGCGACGCTCACGCACGAAGTACTGGGACGACTCGTCAATGATTTTGATAAGGCGGTGGAGGACATCATGCCAACGTAACCAAGAAATCCAAACCGCTTGCCACCAACCACCAACTCCCCCCTAACCTCATCCCCGGAGATTTGTTACTATGCGGACTGATTACGGTATTTTGCGTCACCTTTTGGAACTGCTACAAACCCGCCATGAATCGTCCCGCACACACTACAGAGCCAGCCGACATATCTTTAGCCCCCGCCGAGGGCGGTTGGCATTGCAGCCATCTTTACTACTCGTGGAACCGCGGCGTGCTCGCCAGCCTGTCGCCGGAAATAGTGGCCGCCGGCCGATCCGACGTGATCTCGGCACTCGACCCTAACCGCGACGACGCCCCGCTCCGCTTGCAAACTTCGGTCGTCAGCGGCCACAAAGCCGACTTTGGCCTGATGCTGATGGACATCGACCCCCTCAAGATCGACCGTGTGCATCAGCGGCTAATGTCGAGCCAGCTTGGCGCAGCGCTGACGCCCGGCTACTCGTTCGTCTCGATGACCGAGATCAGCGAGTACGTCCCCAGCGTCGAGCAATTCAGCGAGCGGCTCCTCGCCGATGGCGAGACGGCCGACAGCCCCACCTTCGACAAAAAAGTCAAAGGCTACGCCGCTCGTCTCGTCGGCATGAACCGCCAGCGGCTGACGCCCACGTTCCCCGAATACCCGAACATGTGCTTCTACCCGATGAACAAGAAGCGCAAGGTCGGCGAAAACTGGTTCATGCTCACCAAAGACCAGCGCAACGCCCTGATGAGCGAACACGCCCGCAGCGGTATGGCCTTCGCCGGCAAAGTCAGCCAGCTCATCTCGGTCGGCCTCGGCCTCGACGACTGGGAATGGGGCGTCACCCTCTGGGCGGCCAACCCCGAATACCTCAAAGACATCGTCTACAAAATGCGATTCGACGAAGCCAGCGCCCGCTACGCCGAATTCGGGCCTTTCCTGATCAGCTACGTTAGCACAGCCGAAGCGATGCTTGAGCATTGCCGGGTGGGTGGTTAATTTTTGCTGCTTCGGTAGGGTATGTGCGGGTATAGTTCCTCAAGTATTGCGTTACATGCCATCGTCATTACCACCCATGAAATCCCTGACACAAAGCGAAACGCACGAACACGCTAGCCGCCGTTCTCGGGCAATGCTATCGTCTTGCGGCGAGGTTTTGGATTGCGAGATACTGACTTTCGACCCGACTCAGCATGTCGCCGTCGTAGGTCGTCCATCATCGCACGAACGTCGCCATGAAACTTCTCGGCGTACTGCTCGCGGATTTTGCGAACTTCGTTAAGAACTGAATCAAGAGCCATTTCCATTACCCATGAGTTGATCCGGGGTGCAAATGACTGGCGTCGAGAAACCCAGCGCATCGCATACATCACTAATTATAGGTTGAAATGTGGCATTGGCAATATGCGTACAGTTCCAGGTCAACAAATAATCGATGCCATGAACGATGCAAATTGCGATGTGGGCAGCGTCGGTTATTGCACGATCTGGCAAGCCAAGTCGCTCAACTAACGCTAATACGATTTCATCCGACTCTGCTTTGGGTGTGAGGACAGGAATCCCATCGAGAATTTCTAGTCGACGTTTCGCAGCGTTGGAATCGCCGCCTGATGCTTCACCGAGATGAACAAGTCGAAGCGCTCACGATGTTCATCCCACCACTGTCTTGTCGTCTGCTGTTTCGCAACGAGAGATAACTCTGGACTGCGCCACGCTGTGAGGTAGCTAGGGATTGTCGTTTCAATATAAACCGATGAAGCCATCAGAGGTCCGTTTGGTTTAGGCGGCTTACAATCGGATAATCAGGCGGTAAGCAAAAATTCAATCCGAGGCAGCATACCCATTCTAATTCTACTGGTTAGATTCGCAATACAACAAGTAACGAGTATCGCATGGTGTCCCTTCCCTGTAAAACTTTTCCAAACAGGCAATTTATTCGCTGTCTGGCCGTCGATTGGGCGCAGGCGAATAGCCACATAATCGAGAATATCACGTCAGAAACCCGCACGGCTGCTTCTCAGACGCTAGCATTGCGACTAAAATGGCGCACGGCTGCCGGTCGGTTTGCCAGCGCACTCGTTTCTTTTCCGCCATCACGTTCGGCTATGTACCTCAACGGGCTATCAACCTCAACGGGCTATCAACCTCAACAAGGAATCTCGGCTATGGCCAGTTCGACAATAACAGAAAAGCAACCAAGCATGGATCAAAATCCCACCAGCGGTGTGTTCGAAGTGAACCATCCGCTCATTCAACTGCACCTGACGCGGCTGCGTGAAGAGTCGACTCAGCCCGCGTTGTTTCGTCAGTCGGTGCGTCGGCTCGCCACGCTGCTTGCGTACGAATCGACCAAAGACCTGACCACTCGCACGACGAGCGTGCAAACACCTCTTACGGAAACCGAAGGCGTCGAACTCGACAAACGGATTGGCCTGGTGCCGATTTTGCGTGCCGGGCTGGGCATGGTCGACCCGATCCTCGATCTGCTGCCCAGCGCCGAAGTATGGCACCTCGGCCTGTACCGCGATGAAACCACTGCCAAGCCGGTACGTTACTACGACAAACTCCCCGCTCAACACCCGGTCGACGTGGCAATCATCCTCGACCCGATGCTTGCCACCGGCGGCTCGGCGATGGCGGCGCTGATGACGTTACGCGAATGGGGCGTGAAAAAAGTCAAAGTCGTTTCGCTGATCGCCTCGCGCGAAGGCGTCGAGACGGTCGAATCGCAATTCCCCGAAGCACAGATTTACGTCTGCCAAATCGACCCCATCCTCAACGACCAAAAATTTATCGTCCCCGGACTCGGTGACGCCGGCGACCGTATCTTTAATACGCTTGATTTCGACTGAGCCACAACGGCTTCTAGATAAATCCTTCCATCAAACCTACGAACCGCCATGCCTAATCTCACCAGCCTGCTCGGCCTTGTCACGATGATTGCCCTTGCATGGCTGATGAGTTCGCACAAAGGAAAATTTCCTTGGCGGATTGTGCTATCGGGCCTTGCTTTGCAGTTCGTGTTCGCATTTCTCATCTTGAAGCGTCCCGAGGGAAAATGGGTATTCGAGCAAGTCGATCACATTTTCGTCAGCTTGCTGAACAGCGTTGATGTTGGCTCGAAATTCATGTTCGGCGACAGCTTTCAAGATC
>JAJDEE010000277.1 GCA_029259975.1 Planctomycetota bacterium | reverse complement strand
TTGTGCTTAAAATCTTCGCCCACCACGCTCATGCCAGAGATTAGACCCTCTTGAAGAACTTCCTGGACTTCGAATCCTTCTCGTAGTGCCTGCTCGGTCATTTCCTTGATCTGCGGAGCACGACCCTCGTACAAGGCCTGGTTCATCAACGGGTAATCTGTCATACAAGCCATCACGGAGTGGAGAGAGAGGGGAAATAGAGGAAAATCGGCAGCAAGTTGACGTACCCACCATCTTGGGTAATAATACCGTAATATAACGTTATATGCTATCTGGGATTGTAGTCAGAAACTAGGCCCAGATCAACTATTTTGTCTGATTATCATACAAAACATCGCGTCAGACCGGGGTGTGTGGGTACGACCGTGACGATCAAGGATTTTAATCGGAGAGCTTTTTAATCGTTTAGTTGTACTAGCAGGCAGGGCCGTGGGCTGTCCAAGCAGCGGCAGATGTTAAGCTCACTGAGCTGATAAATCCCTTGTCCCATTTTTTTCCTCGTCTTCCCTGGCACTCGCTATTAGGAATTGCCTCAAAATGAGTGATCACGCCCAGCAGGTCGTTAGCGCAATTGATTTGGGAGAGGCCTTTTTCGTCGAAGTCGTACGCCCTGCAATCGCAGAAAAATACCCCGAAGTGCTTGAGCAAGGCGCTTTTGGGCGATTCGGCTACGGTAGCGAGTGCTTGGGGCTTGACGATGCAATCAGTCGAGATCACCACTGGGGGCCGCAGGTCGATTTATTGCTTCCGCAACAGCTGCTTAACCAACTTGGACCCAACCCTTTTGAATCGGTTCTTGCTCAGTTTCCCACCGAATTTCGTGGCTACAAAATGATGGCCGGCCAAGGAGGTGCGGTCGGTTTGGCCCCAGTCTCGATCGAGTCGTTTCTCTCGCGAACGATCGGTCGCCAAACACCGCCTGCAAGCTCCTTCGATTGGTTGGACATTGCCGAAGAAGACATCATTCACATCATCAACGGCAAGATTTTCAGCGACAAACGAGGCGAATTCGCGGAGATTCGCGGCATTTTTGCGAATTACTATCCCGACGACGTCTGGAAACGGCGTATTGCCCACTGGTGCCGCCACGCAAGTGGAATGGGGTTGTATGCAATGCAACGCGCACATACACGAGGCAACATTCCCTACGCTTTTACGACGTTTGCGCGTACGATCAAGTTTACGATTGAACTGGTTCACTTGCTGAACCGCCAATATTTCACCTACGACAAGTGGCTTTACCCACTGTTTTGCAAGCTGCCGATCGTTGCCCCCAAGATGCGTCCCCTCATCGAACAAGCCGTCGAGCAAGCAGTCACATGGCCCGAGCGAATTGCTCTCCTGGAACAAGCCCACGATCTTGTTGACGCCAACATGGTCGAACAGGGCATCATTCCGCAGCATCCAAAATTTGACCGTTCTGAGAACAGCGGCTATCGACTTTTGGAGCACGCTTATGGAGAATTGTGTCGACAGCTACCCGCAGACATCTTGGCCCATGTGCCGCTCAGCGACCAAAAATACTTCGAGTCATTTCACGTCGGCTTTGTCGCTGAGCTGTCGAGGGAAGAGTGGAACAGTTGCCTCAAACTTAACGAGAGTGATCACAAGTGAATTCAAAAGAACGTGTAAGTGCTGCTATCCGTCGCGAGCCTGCCGATCGAGTACCGCTAGATTGTTGGCTCAACGAGCGACGATTCTGCGACAAGCTAGTCGAAGACTATGGGCCGATCGAAAAATTCATGGACGATTTCAACATCGACATGACGACCGGCTATGTGCCCTGGCCCAATCAGTTCGGCAAAAAAGACGATCGGCAATACTACCAAAAGTTTGAAATGGAAGAGCTTCCCGACCTGGAGTTGGAAGATCCTTCCGATGAGAAATGGCTCGCAAATACTGATTGGCACCCAATTTTCCGTGGGGTTAATGTTCGAGAAGCCGTAGAGCAATTTGGCCAAGATCGATTTGTGGTTGCGCATATTTGGGGGATGGTCGAAGGGACTAGTAGTTTCTTAGGCATTGAAAACTGCTGGATGAACCTCGAGGCCGAACCCGAAATCATGAGTGCTTGGCTCAAAAAGTATTCTGCTTGGCTGGCAGACATGTGCGAGTCGGTTATCGACGCGGGCGTCGACATGATTCGCATCAGTGATGACTGGGGACAAAACGATGTTGAGCTGTTCTCACCGCATACGTTTCGCGATCTGATCATGCCCAACCTCCAACTGGTCGTCGATCGCATTTTGCAAAAAGGGGCCTTCGTTGGTTTGCACTCTGACGGCTACATCATGAGCGTAATGGACGACGTGGTGGATCTGGGTGTTCAGGTGCTTCATCCTTGCCAAGATAGTGCCGGCATGGATCCGCAGTATGTCAAAGACAACTACGGCGAAAAACTGGTTATCCACGGAGGACTCGACGTTATGGATTCGCTATTGAATCTAAATGGCGACGATCTCGCCAAGTATGTGCGTAAGCAGTTCGAGGTTTTTAAGCCCGGTGGCGGCTTTATTTTCAACGGTACGCACATGATCCAGCCCGATATTTCGCCCGCGAAGTTGTGTGAAGTCTATGAACTAGCAAACTCGCTGGCACCTTATTCCTCCTGACATTCATCTTATGCAACAACTATCGCCCTCCTGGATTTGGAATAGCGAAACGGGGCCGTTACGGGAGCAGTACGTCCAGTTTCGTCGTAGCTTTTCGTTAGATACGTTGCCTGAGAAAGCAGCGGTTCAAGTTTCTGCCGATAGTCGTTACCGTCTAGTGGTCAACGGAGTGGCGATTGCCTTTGGGCCTTCGCGTTGCTATGCGCATCATCAATGCGTCGATGCCCACGAGATTGCCAGCCATTTACACGTCGGCGACAACCTCATTTCGGTACTCGTCTACCAGCCAGGCTACTCGCATTATAGCTATATCCACTGCGAAAAAGCTGGCCTGTGGTTGTCGCTTGATGTGGATGACGTGCAACAGCTTGTTTCGGATTCGACATGGAAAGTATCACGCGACCCTAGTTATTCTGCCGACGTCCGCCCGATCTCGATTTACGGCGGTGGCCAGGAACTTCGTGATTTACGACTTGCCGAGCCTTGGAGCGAGCTGAAGTTCAACGACGACAATTGGGACGCCGCGACAACCCTCACTGCCGACGAAGATTGCCCGTGGAGGCAACTGCAGATTGCTCCTCTGACCGGCTTGACTGAAACTATTGTTGCGCCAGTGAAAACGACCATCGCTCTGGGAGAATACCACGCCGATGACGACCCCCACTTAGAGCTGCGCAGTATTTTTACATCAGCTGTCGCAACTGAGCCAAGCAAAGCCGACGCTCAAGGAATCGTCCACCTACCTGCGATCAGCAATGGCGAGGCGCAGTTGGTCTGTTGCGATTTCGGTTCCAGTCATGCTGGCTCAGCATGTCTGCGTATCGAAGGAGCTTTGGGCGGCGAGAAGATCCTGGTTAGCTACGTGGAAAAAGAAGTTGATCATTGTCCGGTTTTGTCCGACCCTGCAACTTATTGCCAGGTTCGCATGACCGACGCAACCATCTTGGCACCCGGCGTCAACAGAATCGAACCTTTCTCGCCTCGCGGCGGGCGGTATCTTTTGATTGGCGTCGTCGGTCCGTGCGATGCAAGGCTATCGCTGGACGTCTCCTTCCAAAGTCGAAGTTACCCGCTCCAGCTAACCCACAATGTCGTGCCACAAGACAAGACGTTGAACTCGATTGCAGAATTATGCTGGCGAACACTTCAAGCTTGTGCGCTCGATGGCATGGTCGATTGCCCCTGGCGCGAACAAGCCGTCTGGGTCGGTGACAGCGCCATCTCTGCCAGTATCGTGGCCCAGCTTTGCGGCGACCCTCGACTATTACGACGCATGCTAGAGCTAGCCGCGCAGGGGGCGACAGAGGAGGGGCTTTTGCCAGGCGTGATCGTCTGTGACTCGCCCTCGACTGCGATTCCAGCCTACAGTTTCGCCTGGGTCGAAGGCTTAACAAACT
>JAJDEE010000276.1 GCA_029259975.1 Planctomycetota bacterium | reverse complement strand
CAGATTAGTGTTCCAAATTACAGTTTCTGGTCTTTCTTTTCCTTTTCCACAGAATTTGGAACTACTGATTTTATTCATTTCCTGGCCGCGTCCCGGCGCGCCGAGACGCAGCTAGCTACTCAGCCGGCCAATCGGGTAGCTCAAATTTCTTTTTCACGTTGGCCGTGTGCTGGTTGTAGTGACGCTGCATTTGTTCGAGTAGTCCACGCGGTGTCCAACGGCTGCCGGGCGCTTGTTCATCAAGTTTCAGTCCGTCGAGTAAACAGGCAAACCGCCGAGTAAAAGCCGACACCCGCTCCATCTGTCGAGCTTCTTCCGCACCTGTCCAATCGGGATGCGACGCCACATAGTCCGCCGGCATTTGTTTGGGATTGAGATCCATCGGTTGAATCGCCGAGTCGATTTGGGAAAAAATCTGCGAGAAGAACAGCAGCTCGCGGCCCATCATGTGTTCGGCATTCCAACGCGGCGTGTGCGTGCCATCGCTGGGCTTGAAATTCATCTGGGCCGCGCTCAATTTGGCGAACACTTGCTGCGAGTCGCGACACGCTTGTTCTTTTGCCGCGAACAGCTCTCTCCATTCCTTCGGCAATGCCTGGGGAACAAAGTCGAGCACGACCGCTTGCGGTTTTGCAGTACCACCCTTCGCCGCACTCACGCCCAGAGTGTTTCCATTCGCTCGCACGACTTCGCAATCATCCCCTATTGCCTTCAAAAAACCTTGTACGCCCTGCAGGTCGTACACCAAATTTGGCGTTTTGTAATGAATCGGCACGACGATCCGTGGGTTCACTTGCCGCACGATATCGGCCGCCTGCGCGCCGTCGACAGTGTATACGCCGCCGACGGGGATCAGCAGCACATCGACTTGACCCAGCGCAGATAATTGTTCGTCCGTCAAATGCGGTTGCCCCAAATCTCCGCAGTGGACGATGCGCACACCATCGACTTCGATCAAAAAGAGCGCGTCCGCGCCGCGTTGGGTGCCTTCGGTGTCGTCGTGCCAAGCGGGAATGCTCGTGATTCGGATCGCTTCTTTTCTGACGAACGAAGACTCGTTTGCCGCGACCCATTGAACTTTTTCGGAGTTTGGTGGTCGATCCAAATAGTAATCCATCGTGCGCACTTTGCCCGCATCATCAAGTCCGCGCAACACAATCGGCTCGCCACCCACCATTTCAACATTGTTGTGATCGCCATGTTCGTGCGTGACCAAAACCAAATTGCCAGTGACGTGGGGATTCTCGTAGCCGATCTTTTCGCCGTACGGATCGATCACAATGCGAAGATTCCAATGCGTCTCGATCGAGACCATCGCCTGTCCCCACCACCGCACCGCGATCGGGTGCCCAGGGTCGGCATGAGCGTTAGAAAAAAAAGCGCATAGTGTCGTCACAGCTAATAGCAAATTCGCGCGTTGCATGATCGGGTTCTCCATATCGAGGAAAGCATGTGCAGCCGTCCAGTTGTCAGCAATTTCCCCGTACAGACTGTCGTTATCGGTGGCGTAGGCCGCGTCGCTCAACAGTTTTACTGCGTTTTGGGCGGCTGCTCAAGGTTCTGAGGGTTGCCGGTGAGCGAATGGTTCCGTCCCACCCGGTGGCGAACCTAGCCCCACATGACTCAGGCGGAAGATCGAGAAGATGCTGTTTGCAGAGGGGTATGGGCTGGATGGGGCATGGCATCCGGCTAGGTTGCTCTGTATGGATTGTAGGGCTAGCGATTGCTTTTGGCGTGGGCTGCGTGAGATGGTGGGGCGAGCGATTGCTTGACAGAGGAGTAAGGCACGCATAACGTGAAGGTTGTGACTGGTGGAAGGCAAGAAACCGCCTTTCCGGGTCAACCGATTGCCGAGACACGTTTGCTGGCACTCGGTCGCCAGCATTTTCAGGTTTTCAACGGCTAGCGAATCGCTACCAGATTTCTCGACGAGTGATAAAATTATGATGCGTACTTTTTTGCCAGCCACTTTGGGTTTGATTGCTATTTTAGGACTCTCGTTCTACGAGGGCTTCGTAATCAAGGACCGTTGGGCCGAACCGGGTGTCGAGGCGGAGGAGCTTAGCGAAAGGTTTAAAGAGGTGCCAACGAAAATTGGCGATTGGGTGGGGCAGGACAAGCCGGTTGACGAAGTCGTCAGAAAAACGGCTGGCGCGATCGGCTATGTCTCGCGGGTCTACACCAACACCAAGACGAATAAGAATGTTGTTCTCTGGCTGATTGTTGGGCACTCGCGCGATATCACACGACACACGCCGAATATTTGTTATCCGAGCCAGGGATTCCGCCAGACGAGCACTCAGCAGCAGGAAATAGTTGAATTGAATAATGGTGCTGAAGCAGCTTTCTATACGGCAAAGTTTGAGAAGGAAGATGCTTTTAGCCGTTCCACGGATCGTGTGTTCTGGACTTTTAATCACCCCGATAAAAATAAATGGGAAGCTCCTGAAAAGGGAGCTCGCTGGCACTATGGATTAGCGAAGGCGTTGTACAAGCTGTATTTCACCAGCCAAGTCCTAGCTGACGAAGAAACCATCGGAGACAACGTTGCCGCTGAGTTTGCAGAGCTGATGTTACCAGAGATCGATGCTGCACTATTCCCCACCGAAAGCACTGACTCGACCGAAGGTTCAGATTCCCCCGAGACAACTTCCGAAACCGACGCAACCGAAACCGACACGGAAGTGGGCACCAAAAACTAAGCTTTAGGGTGCCGAGGGTTACGTTCTCCAAGACCGTTCTCAATGACCATTGTTGGTGATCAGGCTCTCGAACTTGCCAAAAACCATGCGGCCAGCGCTGGTTTGCAGTACGCTGGTTACGTTCGCGATGATATTCTGGTTGACGAAATCGCGTCCCCCTTCGATGACGACCATCGTGCCATCTTCGAGGTACCCCACACCTTGCCCCGCCTCCTCACCTTGCTTGATAATCCGCACGTCAAGCATCTCGCCAGGCAAAAAGACCGGTTTGAGCGAATTGGATAGATCGTTCAGGTTGATCACACCGACTTCGTGCAGCTTGGCGACTTTGTTGAGGTTGTAGTC
>JAJDEE010000275.1 GCA_029259975.1 Planctomycetota bacterium | reverse complement strand
CCGCGTGAAAAACACCCTCGTAGTGCGCGGTGACGTGGACGTCCCCGCTACGTGATGCTGCTCGGCAAACGTGTGCTAGGTAAATTCTCAACTGCCGCTCGCTTTACAGCAGATGTGGCCAAAAGTCGTTGCTGCAATTGGCCGCGCCGATCGGTAGAATGTTGGAGCAGGGATGGCCCAGTTTCTCTCGAAAGAATAGGACGCGGAGGGACGCAGATTCGACGGATAGGCGCGGAGGGTTGTCACTCAAACTGAAAACCCGTTCAGAGAAGAACCACGACGCACGACGACACGACGGGCACAACGAGTTTTTTTGCGTCGTGCTCGTCGTGTCGTCGTGGTTCGCTTCTTGGTTGATGGCAAAAACGCAGGTCGGTTGAGGCAGATAAATTTCCACCAGCCGCTCGCCTTATCACTTGGAGTTGCAATCGCCTTGGCACGCTTTTTCAATCCGCGTCGATCCGTAGAATCTGCGTTCCTCCGCGTCCTATTCTGAAGCACTCATTCACGACTTTTGCGACCCCCTTTCCAAAACCATTTGGAGGATTTGATGCTTGTTTTTCAGTGATGCCCGTCAACTGCCTGTCGGAGTTTTGACACACTTGGGAGGTCCAAATTCGCAAAACTAGCACCGTTTCGTGCAGCACTTTTTTGGCAAACCCCAGCGATTGTAAGGCGAAACGAAATGAGGCGGTGAAAAATACTCGTGGTTTTGCGACCAAAAACGCGTTTTGCGCGCTCAGCGCAAAAGTGCAAAACCCGAATCACGCAGTTTCCTCGGCGAGAATTTCTGCTTCGTGAAGTAGGTCGCCAACTTTTTTTCGTGAGTTGAAGTAGTAGAAAGCACCAATGCCCGCGACGATGTAGGTCATCGCTCGATAAGCCAAAGCGACGATCGTGCCGTCGCCGTCGTTTTGGCCGGTAGTGATCGAGGAGTAAAGGATTTCCATGCTGCCTTCCAAGGCACCAAGTCCGCCCGGAGTTAACGGCAAGGCTCCAGCTACCAAAGCAATTGGAACGATCGAGGCGTTTTGGGCGAATGTGGGTCCGTTGACGGGGAGGCCACGGCTGAGGCACCAGAAGGCGGTAATTAATAAGCAGTGAGTGATTAATGCCAAGCCAAAGCCGGCGAATAAATACCCGCGACGGCTGCGATAGACGTTCGCCGCTTCGATCAAACGAGTGACGGTGTGGCCAATCACTGGCAATCGGTCGGCGAGTGCTCGGGCGCGTTTGCCGGTCGCCAATGGGCTTAGCACGAAGGCCAAACCAAGCGTGCCTACCAGAGCAGCAGACCACACGACAGTTTGTAGGGAGTTCAGTAATTTGGCGGAATTGGCAGAGTCGAAAGTTTGGCCTGCCAGGGCAAGCCCCAGGCTGGCAATTAGCAACATGGCATACAGGCCAATCACGCGATCGACCAACACCGTGGCAATCGCTTCGGTCTGTTTTCCAGGTTGCTCACGAGCAATGAAGACCGCCTTGATGAGATCACCGCCGACACTGCCGGGAGAAACTTGGTTGAGCATGAAGCCAAGCGTGCCGAGTCGCAGGGCATCGCTGAGATGAAACGTGAGATCGAGGCCACGTACGAGTAGATACCAACGGACAAAACTCAAGGAAAAGGCCACGAGGACTAGCCCTTGTGCCAAGGCTAAGAAGGGCCAGTTTTTTGGCTCGTTGAGCAAACGCTCGAAGCCCTGCTCGCCTTGAATCCGTTGGAAGAGAAATCCAAGAATGACTACAGCCAGCAAAATTTTAACGATCGTGAGGAGCGTTTTTTTGGGCGTAGAGTGAAGCGAGTGCCTGGGAGTTTCGGGAGAAGGAGGTGACATAAAGCAGGCAGATAGGGCAAGCGACGTTGACAACTATTAGCGAGGCTGATAGTTTGGCAGCTTACTCGGTGGTTGGCCAGATCGGTTTGCCACTGTGTATCCCTCAGCGTGAATCCTTTAGGGGGCGTAGCTCAGTTGGGAGAGCATTTGGCTGGCAGCCAAAAGGTCGCAGGTTCGAACCCTGTCGCCTCCACTTCTTCTTCACGCAATCACATCCTGTCTAGCCGCCAGCTACATCCGCCAGCTACATCCTGATCCTGCCCAGCCGCTAGCTTACGTCGATCGCGAATGCGATATATTGCGGCCCAGCCCCACTGCACCGAGTGCCCAACTGCACCGAGTGGTAGCACGCCGGCACTTGCAGAGGGGCACGGCCCGACAGGAGCTAAACCCCGACAGGAACTAAACTCAGCAGGTCTAGTTCCAGCCGTCGTTTTTCCGTCCGCTCTTGCGTTTTTCGCTGCGGGTGAGTTTATCGGTCAGCGAAGAAATGCGGAACTTGATAGCCAGACGTGTCAGAAGAGCCGCTTTGTCGGTGCCCAAGAGCATCATGGCACGCGATTTGTGATTGTCGACAGTCGACGGAGCCAAATCGAGGACCCAAGCTGCTTCTTCGGTGGTACAGCCGAGGCTGATGAGGCGAACGACTTCGCATTGCCTGGGGGTGAGGTTGTGTTTTGCCACGGAGCTTCTTTCTTAGATAAGGGTTTAGTCGATGAGGGGAAAGTATCAGGTTAATCTACACTAGGAGATCTGGAAAGTAGTAATTACCGCAAAATTCACTACTAGCTATGGGTAAATCATACTAGGGTTACACCAAGGAAACAAAGGGTGCCAGTTAGAAATTTTGGTTTCTCGCCAGAATCGTTGGGTGGAAAGTGACTTCAATTTGACGATTGGACCTCAGCTCAGGTTCGACAGAGGGGCTAGCCAACTCCTGTGCAGTATACAAATGACTAGGAAATGGACGTATTTTGAACACGTACACGATCTGACACTTCGATTGAAAACGCCGAAAATCACTGAAAACATAGTATTTACAGCTTGTAGCCTCCGAATCGAACAGATGCTACCCACAGAGTCTGGCGAGGAGGCGAACATTTGAAAAGAATTGCCCAGTTTGCTGTGAGCAACCGTACTTTGGGACAAGAGTTTTAGACGATTAGCTTACGAGCGGCCCGTCGGCTGTTGTTCTCAAGGGTCGTAAGTGCGGTTCGTCGAGAATTTGAAACGCATTTGCACTATCTTGCCAGCGCTCGCCCCGCTGCTCGATATGACTTTCCGCAATTGGGCCTAGTCGGTTAGCAGTTAGCTGTAAGTAGCTAATTCGATCGGGTCTCAGTCCAATGATACGAGCAGCCGTGGCATCGACTGCCGGTAGATTTCCGCCCACGAGTATAAGCCCCATGTGTTTCAGGCTACCAAGGATAGGACCGTCGCCTTCCATGCAGTCGATTCCATCGACGATCGCCAGTGAGTGCGAAATAGTCGCATTGATGTCGGCAACTGTCTGGGGAATGCCATTGTGGTGAAGCACATTTTTGGGCCAGCCATACTTTATGCCTGGGAGAACTCCATAGAAGTTTTTCATACTACAGGTTAATCCGACCCAGTGGTGGGTCTTCAGCTTCGGCATCGAAACGACGTAGTCTGCTTCAAGCACGTTTTGTGGGAAATAGATGCCTTTGAGCGGGCTGAAACGCCCAAGATTGCGGCGCCAGCCGACTTGTTCGTAGTTCAGATCGGCAAACGTGAGCCCCGCGTCGCGCAACGCCTCACCAACGCCCGATTCGACCAATGCCATTTCGGTGTCACGGACATGTCCTGGTGCCTCGCCGACACGGACTGTGGCCCCCCAACGCCTGAAGACCTCGCTTGCGGCGATAATCACCGCAGGGTGGGTCGTCATGTGTGGGATTGCAAGGCAAGGCTCGACTAGGTTCGGTTTTAGCAGTACCCGCTTGCCCGAGAACTGCTTGGGCGTAAATCCGCAATTCAACAACCCGTCCTGGATAGTTTTTCCGAGGCCTTGATCGTACTTTTGATTTTTAGCAACAAATACTTCGGCTCGTAGTGCGGTGGCCCATTGCACCGCTTTTGTGCCGGCTAAACACGCAAATGCTGCTCCGCCTAAAGCCAAAACGGCCCGTCGGCTTGGAAGCTGCATTTCTTCGCAAGTAGGATCTTGCGAGATTGGTGGGGAGGGGTGGTGATTCATTTTAGTTTCGAGCTAATGGACTCGTTAATGGACTCAATGTGTTGAAGTTGCTTCCGACTGCGGCAGCCAGGCGAGATCCTTGATTCCAGCCAGAGCGAGGAGGACAGATTTGTAGCAATTTGTAGTGTTTTGCACCTCGTCACGCTTAAAAGCGTGCTGCAGCAACTCGTCGGCATTTGTTGGTCGGCGCTGGTGAGCGGTAAGGCCTAGCAACCCGAAGCAAAGGGAGGCGGTCGCAGTTTCTTTTGAAAGTACTTGTTCTAGATAATCAAGCGACCGCTCAGTGCGTGGATCATCGTTGGGTTCGTCGGCGATGGCCAACATTGCCAGCCCTGTCGGTTGTATATGCGGTAGTGTTGCTTGGCCAAGGACTCGAGTATTGCCAAAGTTGCAACCACCACTGTCGAGCTGACGGTCGATGATGAGTCGCACGCCTTCGCGCGTTCGTGGATGATCGCTAAGACCGCTCGCTTTCAGGGCGAGTACGAACATACAGGTCGGCTCGAGCCAAGAGTGCGTCGCAGCAGCCCAAGACCAGCCAACAAGCGTGGTATCGTGGCCAATATGGGCCTGCTGGGGAGCCGCCTTCCCTTTGGTTTGTAACGTCCATTCGAGGGCTTGGTCTCTGGAAGCTGAAAAGCGGGTGGTTCCTGCGGCTATGTCGCAGGCTTGCCAGGCAAGCATCGCTAGACTGGTAGGCCATTCGGGAGTCTCTTGGTCTAGTGTGACCCCGACCGATCCCGAATCTGTCTGTAGCTTGGCTAGCCAGGTTGCCAGCGAGACAGCTTCTTCAGCTACTCCAAGAGCATTGAACGCCAGGCAAGCCAAGGCAGCAGGCTCAGCAGATTTGGGGCCTGTAGGATGATACCCCCATTTTCCTTGCGTAA
>JAJDEE010000274.1 GCA_029259975.1 Planctomycetota bacterium | reverse complement strand
AGCATCTCGTTTGCTACAGCCGTGAACGAGGACGTTTACGCCAGCGCCTGCGAATTCAAGAGCGATAGCGCGACCGATGCCGCTGGAACTGCCTGTGACCATGGCCCATTGGCCAGCGAGGGTGGAAGAACTTTCTGGCATTGATTTTTCGAGGGATGTGGGAGGCATAGGGTATATTTTGTTGTAGTCGGTGATGCATCCTCCTGCAAGCGAGTGCTGCAGTTGCCAGCAATCTGCATGCGGCCTACGATTACCAACAGAGACACAGGAATTTCTCGAAGATTGCCACATCAAAGAGGACGCTGAAGATGGTTGAAGCCGGGACAGAAGCAAAGCTAGATGCAGAAATTGAACGCTGGCCAAGCTTTCTCCGCAGATGGTTTCCGCTGTTGTGGATTGGCGGCTTAGGATTGATCTGCGCTTGGTTTTGGAATAGCGATGCCGACCCGGGCGTTGCCAATAGCATTATACATGGCGCGGTGATGTTGTCCGCGTTAGGGTTTTCGATTTGGTGTGCACTATTTAGTAGTATTGGCAGCAATTCTGGCAAAATGTTGCGTTGGCTATTGGCCTTGGTGCCGGTGGCCATTGTCGGAGCATTTTATCTACGAGTGTTACCGGTGGAGGTGATTCTTAACGGTGATGTCGGCGTGGTGGGATTGCGCTGGCGTGGAGACACGCCTGATAGGATGTTAGCAGTGCCAGAAAACAACATCCTCTCGACCATCGACTGGCAAACGACTCCTCATGACTATGCCCGTTTTCTCGGTAAGGGATATTGGGCCGAAGTCCCAGGCGTCGAATTGGAAGCAGACTGGGAATTGCATCCGGCGCAAGAGTTATGGCGGAAGAAAATCGGTGCCGGTTGGTCAGCGTTTGCGATTGTTGGTGACTATGCGATTACACAAGAACAGCGTGACGAGAATGAGCTAGTGACCTGTTACGAAGTTCAGACGGGCGAGATTGCTTGGACACATGCTGATCAAGTGCGCTGGGATCCGGGCGGCGCAGGTGCAATGGGGTACGCTGGGCCCCGCGCGACACCGACCCTCTACGAGGGCAAAGTGTTTACTCAAGGAGCGACCGGCATTTTAAATTGCTTGGACGCACGCACAGGCGAGGTAATTTGGTCGCACGACACGCTAACGAAACATGACGCGGAGAATGTGATGTGGGGTAAGGCCTGTTCACCGCTGATCGTTGATGACAAAGTCGTTGTCAGCGTCGGCGGCAAGAACGATCAATCGATGGTGGCTTACGATCTCGAAACAGGCGACCAGATTTGGGCCTCGGGTACGTATCGCTCGTCGTATGCTTCGCCGATTGTCACCGAGTTCGCGGGAGTGCGCCAGGTAGTTTCTGTTGACGAGGGTTTTGTGACCTCGCGGCGAGCTGAAAATGGAGAGCCACTGTGGGAATACACCTGGGATAGCGACAGCGACACCGCCGCCGCCGCGTCACAACCGGTACCGGTGTCGGAAGATCGCCTGTTCCTTTCCAAAGGCTATGGCCACGGCTCGCTACTGTTGCAAATTGGCAGCGATGACGGCAAAACTTGGAATGTTGCGCCAGCTTGGCAAAGTGGTATCAAGCCGGTGATGAAAACCAAGATGTGCAACATCGTCATTCGTAACGGCTTCGCCTACGGAATCGACGATGTCAACTTGCAGTGCATCGAAATAGCAACGGGCAAAAAACAGTGGAAGAAACGCCGCCGGCCAAAGTTTGGACACGGGCAGATCATGCTATTCGGCGATACGATTCTTGTTCTCAGCGAAGTGGGCGAAGTGATTCTCGTTGAGGCATCGCCGAAAAAATATCACGAGCTGGCGAGCATGCGAGTGTTTGACGATAGCCAAATCACGTGGAACAATCCAGCATTTTCGTCGCCCTATCTGTTGGTGCGCAATGCGGAAGAGGCGGCGTGTTACGAGTTGCCCATCCAAGAGAATCCTGAAGCCAAGTTAGCACAAAAAAAATAGCCGCGGGAAAATTTCCCGAGGCTAACGTTGAAAGTGTTCTTGTTTGACAAGAGGTTACTATCTTTTCCGACTTGTCACTAAGCCGACGAGGCCAAGCGTTAGTAGCACCAAACTGCTTGGTTCGGGGATGGTAAACAACTCGAACGCCAAGTCTTTAGAGAACCGTCCGATGCCATCATGGGGTCCGCTAAGAGAAAACCCAGGACCGGGGCCATCGACACCATCAATATAGTGCTGCGGACTTCCAACATCTTGGATCACCTCTGGCATGATCGGGTCGTTGCTAAGATCCACAGCGACAAATCCATCGACAGCATCATCTTGGAAATGCCATACTGGTGCCGGATACCCTGGATCAACAAACGGATTGTCTAGGTGCTCTCCAGGAACTACCAACGGTGAAGCAAGTGGGTTCGGAATTGTGTAATCGCGGTTATGCCAACCCCACTTTGGTACGTTTTGGTCTTGGAAGGGATCTACTATCGGATCGATGTCGACCAAAGCAACGATTTTGAGCCAGTAAACTGTATCGTTATCTTGAAAAAATTCCTTGCCTAAGTGAAGTTCTGCATTGTACTCATAGAGTTCTTCGCCGAGAGGAGGACCTCCAGGGCTGATTGGCTTTTCGGTGAACGTGCCCGATCCTGGAAAAAGGGGTCCTTCGGTCACGATCTGATTTAGGAGTGGAATACCGGGCTTGCTAAAGTCGGGGCCTCCATGTGGATCGTTATCAGTGTCTGGAATATCGGTCTCGAACGAAATAAGAAATTTGTCTACGGCTTCTCGGGCTTCGTTGTTCAAGTACGAGCCCCACCATTTCACATGAACAACCGGTGTATTAAAATTATCGGCAAAGTCGTCTGCCATGAATTGGCCAATATATCGGCCTGTGGCTACGGGAGCACCAGTTGGACCTGAGGTAAATTCGCTGTAAGCAGTGCTCAATTCGTCGTGACCAAAGAATGGGGTGACTGTACCGTCAGTCCCAGTGACGATCGGAGTGCCATCCATCGGCAGTTGGCTGAATTTGAGAATATCTCGACCCGGTAGTGGATCAGCCCAAGTGTTTGCAGTCCAAATTACAGTAATTGCCAGGACAGCAACCAGAGTACTAGCTGACATCATTTTCTTCTTCATCGGAGTTCTCCCATTAACTGGCCCACTGTCGGAGATGTGAGCGTAAAGCTAGCGTGACGTTGGCGTTCATGCCAATAGAAAACGGCAAACGTAAAAAGGTCCATGTTTGCCACAACAAAGAGCCTAAGTTCCCGTCCCGCAGCCGTGCGTCCCCCCCAACGCAAAAGAACTAAGCATCGGCGGCCTACACCCCAGTGACAAACCACGCGATTCTAGAAGATAACCCAACCCCAGCGGCAGATTTCCGCATGCAAATTGCCGCTGCGCGCATTCTTCCACTTCAAGATATCTTCGTCAATTCATTTGGTAAGAAAAAAGAGAGAAAAATCGCTACAGAGGTATCTTCAAGCAACCCGGGAAGGGGGGGGCTAGCTAGGCGGATTTTCAAGCAGCCAGTCTTCGACGATCACGTGTTGTACGTGAGGTGCTCGCAGTAAAGTGGCGCGCGCGGGTAGCAGAGCTGCTAACCAAGGGCGGCGTGCCAGACCCGAGACGGCGCGCATACCCAAACTCCCCAGCGAGCCTCCGCTGGTTTGCTCGACAACGTTCTTACTCAGCCGATTGAAAGTGGCAGGAATGACGTTGGGTTCGGGGCCGATGTGCAAGACTGTTTCGACGCCCGAGTCGAGTGTTTCGTCGACGACGTCCCACAAACGTTGTGGCTGGTCGACCCATTTTCGTAGCACCTCGCGGGCGGAGTGGTCGTTGTAGCTCGTTGTCCCGGTGGCCAACGATAAGACTGGCGGCGCAGGTGGCGAGAATCCACCCTGGAGCGTTTCTAGCATTACCGACGCACGATCGGCGATGTTTTTTTGGCGAACGATGGGCGTATGCAGCGGCGGCCAGAGTTTGTTGTTGATCCGCAGGTGGGCGCGGGTGGGCAGTAGATCGTGCATCACTGCTTTGAATCGCACAACGGTTTCTTGCTGGCCGATAAGCAAGTAGGTATTCGGCGAAAGAACTGCGGAAATGCCAATTGTGCCGTTGCCTTCGCTCGTAATTTGTAGACACAGCCGCTCGACATCGGTTTCGTCGATCGTTGGACCTCGAGAAAACAAGACGCCCATTCGCGTGTTGTCTGCTAACTTGAGAGAATCGGCAGCCATCGCCAAGGGAACACGAACAAGCTCGTCAATCGAAAAGATGCCCGCTAAGCTGATGGCAGTCATTTCGCCCAAGCTGTAGCCGAAAGCTATTTGAGCTTGCGAAGTTTCGACGTCGTGAATTTCGCTAAGCAATCGCATTTGAGCAACTTCGACCGCTACGACCAGGGCGATCGACTCGGCATAGTGTACGAGTCCCGGTTCGTCGTGTTGCTCAACTCGTTTGACAAGATCGACGGGCGCATCAGAATAATCGTTACAGATGGTACTGAATCGCTGGAGTTCTTCGGCTACGATCTCTCGGTAGGCAACTTGTTCGAGTAGCTCAGCGGTGCGTCCGAGGTTGGTAAGGTTGTAGCCGCGAAACGCCAAGGCGGTCGTGGTAATGTCGCTAGTAATGTCGCTAGTAATGGGGTGGGCCATCTGCATCCTTGGGAAAGGCAGTAAGCGGATTGATGCTATTCATCCTATCGGAACTAAACGCAAAATAAGCGTAGTGCGAGGGCCAAAAGCCTATTGCGGCAGATCGCATGGATTATGGCGATTCTAACACTTTTTGCCGTACTCTCTCACAAGTCCTACGTGCGAATACTCGCAACCAGCAATTCCGTTCAGAATTGCCTGGCAAAGACCGCTCTCACTTGGATTTTTGAACTACCCTTTTCTAGGAGAAGGATGCGCGGTTTGGAGCTGCGCGGCTCCCGGTAGATTTTTACTGATAGTAAAGGGGCTCGTTGATGCTTACTGCACGCGCGATTATGACCGAAGACGTGGTCACGATAGATAAGGATGCTTCGATCAAGGATGCGATCGAACTGTTGCTGATACAACGGATCAGCGGCTTGCCCGTTACCGATAGAGAAGGGCAACTCATCGGCATCGTAACCGAGTTTGCACTGTTGGCGATTGCCTACGATCACAAAGTTCAGAACGACACGGTAGGCCAACACATGACCACCGAGTTGTTGACTGTGGGTCCTGACGATCCCGTTAACAAAGTGGCCGATTTGTGTTTGGCGCATCGCGTGCGTCGTGTACCCGTGGCAGAGAATGGCCGTTTGCTGGGCCTGATTGCCCGTCGCGATGTGCTGAAGGCACTTTACGAAGCAGAAGCGCCGGTTTGTACGGCGTGAGTAATTAAGTGATAAGTGATAGGAATCATCGAGCTGTACCGCCGGTTAGCGGGACAAAGAAACCCGCCTGAGGCGGGTTTCTTGCATATCTAGGCAGATGAGTTTTTTGACAGCAACTTCGACTAACGCGAATTCCAGGATATGCCAAGCGACACACAGCGGATGGTACGGACTGGTGTGGGAAAGAGTCGGTACACCTTTCCCACCGTTATTCGAATCGAGGGATGAGATATGACCCCACAGACCCTTCCTATGAGAAACTATTTCGCTTTTCGTCTCCTAGCTCACCTTACAGCAGGACTGCCCTCCGCCCTGGTAGTGTTACTCAGCGGAATTGCCATGGCTGGAACGGTTGGCACTGAGTTTCAGGTAAGCACTTCTGCCAATGAACAGAAGGGCGCCAGTATCGGCGTTGCCTCGGACGGCAGTTTTGTGATCGTCTGGGAAGACAAAACTGCCCTAGACGTCCTGGCCCGTCGTTACGATGCGTCTGGCAATCCTCTCGGGGCCGTGTTTCAGGTGAACAATTTAGCTGTGGGCGTTTCTGCAATTGACCAGAAGGGCGCCAGTATCGGCGTTGCCTCGGATGGCAGTTTTGTGATCGCCTGGGAAGACAAGGATGCCCTAGACATCTTGGCCCGTCGTTACGATGCATCTGGCAATCCACTGGGGGCCGTGTTCCAGGTAAGCACTTCCGCCAATGAACAGAAGGGCGCCAGTATCGGTGTTGCCTCGGACGGCAGTTTTGTGATCGCCTGGGAAGACAAAATTGCCCTAGACATCTTGGCCCGCCGTTACGATGCGTCTGGCAATCCACTCGGGGCCGTGTTTCAGGTAAGCACTTCCGCCAATGAACAGAAGGGCGCCAGTATCGGCGTTGCCTCGGATGGCAGTTTTGTGATCGCCTGGGAAG
>JAJDEE010000273.1 GCA_029259975.1 Planctomycetota bacterium | reverse complement strand
GGCTGGTGGTTGTCGCGAGAAAAAATTCGCTCGATGGAAGAAAACCCTGTGAGTCGGTTTGTGCTGTGGCTCTATGCGGGTCGGCTGCGACTGGCGCTACGGCGAAAAGTAATGATGCTTTCGTTTCCAGCAATGATTTTTGTATTGGGACTGGGTGCTTGGATCGGCTTGCCGACCGTGCTGCAACCTGTCGAGAGCGTTTTCTCGATGTTGGGTGCCAACCTCAACGCAGTGCCCGGGTACGTCGACGCGAAGCATGTCTTTACTGGCCTAAAAACCGACGATTGGATCGCACTCGACGAAGGCAGCTGGTTCTACATGCCCAGCTTGTACCCGGCCGCCAGTTTTTCGCAGGCGATGGAAGTGTTGCAGACGCAAGATGTCCTGATCAAAGGAATTCCCGAAGTGTCTGATGTTTTAGGGAAAGTTGGCCGCGCTGACTCGGCGCTCGATCCGGCTCCGGCAGCCATGATCGAAACTTACGTCATGCTCAAACCTCGTGAGCAGTGGCGTGAAGGGGTGACCGAGCGAGACATTTGGGACGAGATCAACGCCGTTGCCACTCTGCCTGGAATCACGCCTGCTTCGGCTCTCCAGCCGATCGAAGGCCGTGTGGTCATGCTGCAAAGTGGTATCAAAGCCTCGATGGCCATACGGATCTACGGCGATAGCCTCGAAGGTCTTGGCAAGGCGGCGATTGCTGTCGCCGAGCATTTGAAGCAAGACTTTAACGTCAATTCGGGCACAGTCAACCCAGACATTGTGATGGGAAAACCCTACTACGAGTTCGAGGTCGATCGCGAAGGATCGGCCCGTTACGGCATGACGACCATGATGGTCAACCAAGTTGTCGCGGCAGGATTGGGAGGCGTCGACGTGACAACGACCGTCGAGGGTCGTGAGCGGTACCCAATCCAAATTCGCTACCAGCGGAACGTCCGCGAGCAAATCGACGACCTGCACAAAGTGCCGGTCGTCACGCCTACGGGAGAAGTCGTGCCGCTAGAGCGGTTGTCGAAACTCAAAATGACCTGGGGCCCTGGAGCGATCAACAGCGAAGATGCCCGGTTGGTGGCGCATGTTTCGTTCTCCCCGGCGGGGAGCTTGGGCGACTTAGAAACGGTCGAAGCAGTGATGGCGTCGCTGCGGTCTGCACGAGAGAGCGGTCAACTAAAATTTCCTGAAGGCAATTTTGAACTGCAGCCGGTCGGTTCGTTTCAAAATCAAATCGAAGCGAATCAGCGTTTGATGTGGATAGTGCCGATCGTCATCCTCATCAATTTGTTTTTACACTATTTGCATTTCCGCAATTTTCCGATATCGCTGGTTGTCTTTGCGGGAATTCCGTTTGCTGCGGCTGGCGGCATGATCGCCGTAGCGGTGATGGGCGTCGAAATGAACACGGCGATGTGGGTCGGTTTTATTGCCCTATTCGGCTTGGCCTCCGACGACGGCATTGTCATGGCAACCTACATGCGTGAGACCCTTCGCAATCGCACCCTTCGCAACGTCGAAGATGTGCGAAACGCCATCTACGAGGCAGGCCTCAAACGTATTCGGCCCTGCATGATGACCACCGTGACGACAATCGCTGCGCTAGTGCCGGTCTTGATTTCAACCGGTCGAGGAGCCGACGTTGCGTGGGCGATGGCCTTGCCAATTTTCGGTGGGATGCTGGTCGAACCACTCACTACTTTTATCGTTCCGACACTCTACTCCGCCTATGTGGAGTTCAAAATGCGTGCCGGTTTACAAGATGATTACTGGAACGAAACGGAAACCCTCGATCGCTTGCAGAATGCAAACGAACCGACCGCAACGTCCACAGCCTGAATTGCAGGCAAAACTTTGACGTCGTCCGACAGGGCGAAACACTGCCAGCCATCTTTTTTTGAGGAGAACGAAGATGAAGTTTATTAGTACGATAGCCGCGACGGCTGTAATTTTGAGTGCAGCCCACTTTGCTGTGGCTCTATCGCCACTTGATACCACTCAAGAGCAGCAACAACGTGACCAACTGCGAGCCGCTGTCCAAGAAATTTGCCCCGTCTCGGGCGGGAAGCTTGGTTCGATGGGCGAGCCGGTCAAAGTCAATGTTGGCGAGGAAACGGTTTTTTTGTGTTGCCGAGGATGCCTTAAGCAAAAGATCAAGCCAGAACACTGGGCGACAATTCATGTAAATTTTGCCAAGGCACAACGCATCTGCCCGGTGATGAAAAACAAACTGCCTGAGAAACCGAAGTGGACCCTTGTCGAAGGCCAAATTGTCTATGTCTGCTGTCCACCTTGCAAGAAGAAGATCGCTGACGACCCGAGAGCGTATTTGCGAGCCGTTGACGAACTTTACATTGCAGCGCTCGAAGTGAAAAAGCGGACTCGCTAAAAAATGAACCACAACGACACGACGGGCACAACGTTTTGTTATTGTTGAGTCCGTTGTGTCCCTTGTGATTCCAGTCTGCGAGGTTTGCCTAATCGAAACAGACGGAATAAGCCGGACTTCATGGCCGGTTTAGTTATGTTTCGGATTGTATGTCATGATCGGCAGAATTGGATTTTGCCGATATTACCCGATGCCATAGTTTTTTATACGTGTGCCGTGGGGGGCCAAGGATGGCCAATCGATCGATTCTCTTTTCTTTTGTTGCTACCCTGCTAGTAGTGTCAGGCTGCCGCGCATCGCGGCAGATTCGCGATCCTGAGTACATGCGAGTTTCTCGCGCTGTCGCGCAAGCTTGGTGCGCGCCGAAAACGTCGGTGATAGCAACAGCTCCAGTTTTCGATGAGCTTGCTGGTCCTCACTCAGTCGAGCAGTACATCCAAGCCGCCTTGTCGCAGAATCCTGCCATTCAGGCGGCGCGTAAAAAGATGGAGTCGCTCGCCCATCAAGTGCCGGTGGCCGCAAGTCTGCCTGATCCGATGCTCAACGTGACGGCACAGCCCGAGCCAGTCCAAACGGCAGCCGGGCAGCAAGAGTTGATCGTTGCTGCGAACCAGAAATTTTTACTGTTTGGCAAACTCGCTTCTCGGGCAAGTCTGGCCGAATCGCGAACGAATGTCGCGAGAGCACAGTTGGCAGCGGTCGAATTGGCTACGGTTGCCAAGGTGAAACGAGCGTACTTCGAGCTGTATTTCCTTCAACGGGCGACCTCGGTCACCGAGGACGAGCAAAAATTGCTGGTCGAAATTCGTGAAGTTGCTAATACGCGATACAAGACTGGCAGGGCGAGCCAGCAAGATGTGCTGCGAGCCGATCTCGAAGTTTCCAATGTCGAGAACGAACTGATTCGTCTTCGTCAAAAACTGTTCAGCGGTCAGGCTCGACTATCGCGATTGCTTCACATTGCTCCGCAAACGCGGGTCGCAGCGCTTGATAATCTCATGCCGGAGCAAGCGCCGCAGGACTTAGAATACCTGCAACAACAAGCCGTAATGGCCCGACCAGAACTCCACGCCCAATTGGCGGCCGTTAGGCGAGATCGTAGCGCCGTCAACTTGGCTCGATTAGACTATAAGCCCGATGTCACGCTCGGCGTCTCATGGATTGATGTGGCTGGGACGGGAGTTAGCCCCGTGGCCAACGGTCGTGACTCGTTCCTACTAAGCGCTGGCGTGAATTTACCTATTTATCGTAAGCGATTAAATAGCTCAGTACGTTCGGCAGAAGCCCAGGTTGTGTCGACTGTGCGTGAGTATGACTCACTGCGGGATGGAACGCTAGAAGAAGTGACTGACCTATTTGCCCAAGCACGCAGTCAAGAAGACCTGCTACTACTTTTTCGCGAGGATATCCTGCCAAAAGCCCGTCAAACTTTGGAAGTGTCCAATCAGGCGTACAACGTTGGTGAAGTCGACTTCTTACAATTGATCGACAACTGGCGCCAGCTACTTCGCTACGAAGTCAACTACCACCGACTAGAAGCGTCTTTGCGGCAGACACTCGCAGAGCTAGAACGCGTCGTTGGCGGTATGCTCGATCAACCCGTGTCTGGAGTTATTTCATCCCCCATTGCTAAACCAGAAATACTACCGGCAGTTCCGTCACAGCCAGAAACCGAGGGCCGAAACTAGGTCCTCTCCCGTCAAATCACTCACCAAGTATTCTCTCTCGCGATCCAGAAGGGCTCACTATGATAAGCTCATCAGCGTACCTGCGCCAGCTCGTAGCAGCTGTGCTGCTGCTTGCAGGAGGCTGCGCGCCGGCATATCACAGTTACTCCGGCTGCCGTGTCAACTGCCAGTACCGCCCGCAGTGTCCGCTACCATACTCGCACAGTTGTGGTTGCGAGTGCCACTCCTGTGCAGTTTCTAAGTATCTGAATCCATTGCCACAAAGATTGTGCGGTAGCACCAAGACTGTGCACTAGGCATGCTGTTGGCGGTGCTGGTCATCCGCCCACACTCGGCCAAGCCTTGGCAGACAAACAGGTACTGTTTTTCGGTCAGCACCTCACGGTCCTTGGCCAGTCGTACGAGCCAGCGGAGCATCTCGACCTTTCGATTCGCTACAGCCCAACTTCCCGCTGACACATTTCAGTCCAACCATTTTGTCTTCGGACTTTCATTCCAACCTCTGGGAAGAAGTGCTCTGCGTCGAACTTGCTCCTGGACACGTATGCTCGATAGCAATGTAACTTTTGATACTCATCTACTTTTTCGGTGATACGATTTTTTGCACTCCTAAGGATTCGCTCCAGATACAGCGATAATTGAAACGGCGGTTCGGGGCACTGTCGCCATGGGTGCAGAGGGAGATGGGCCCCTTAAGGTCAGCCGGGTTGTCGCACCAGTGGAAATCGAAACGAAGCGCATCCGAGGTCAAGCCGATAGCCTTCCGTGGAACGATCAGTTCGAGCTTGTTTCCCGAAGCTCGGTATGACAGCTTCGCCTGCTCCACCCACGGCAACCCGGGGGAATCGGGCGCATGACGCATCAG
>JAJDEE010000272.1 GCA_029259975.1 Planctomycetota bacterium | reverse complement strand
GACCTATCGTACCGCGAACGCGAAATCATCCGTCTGCGTTACGGTTTGGCCGATGGCTACACTTACACGCTCGAAGAGGTCGGCAAGATATTCTCGGTCACTCGCGAACGTGTTCGTCAAATCGAATCGAAAGCAGTTCGCAAGCTACAGTCCCCTTACCGCTCACGGATCCTCACCGGTTTTTTGGACGGTGTCGAACCAGCCCCCGTCGACGCGACCTAAAGCAGCTTGTCCCCCTCCCTGCTAGGTAGAGGGTTAGCTTGAACAAACTACCTCCCAATAGGACGTGCCGGCGCTTCCTCCCGCCGGTGCGTCCTTTTTTTGCTAGCGATGCGATCCGTCGCTGCCGGAGTGCGAAAGTTTAGCGCTACCGCCAGTTGTTTGGGGGAGTAAATCCGTACGGCCCGTGGACTTGGCGATCCCTGCAATCAGTTCGTCTTTGGTGTATTGGCCATCGGAGAAGACGATCGGGTTGAAAGGATCGCTGGCTGGGAAAATGGCGATCAATGGCACGCCAATTCCGCCGAGGGCTTTGATTGTCCGTTTGAGCGACTCGGGGCGTTTTGTGTAGTCGGCTTCCATCGTAACCACTTTGGCCTGCGTGAGTGCTTCTTCGACGGCCTGCGTTTTCAGAACCAGTTTTTCAAGCGTCTTGCAGGTCAAACACCAATCGGCGGTGAAGTCGACCATCACGGTGCGGCCTTCGCCCAAAGTGAGCTGTCCAAGTTTTTCGAGTGTAAAGTGCTGCCAGCCAAGATCATCGGCATCGATCGCTTGCGTAGCCAAGTCTTCGATCAACGCGTGGAGCTGTTCGCTCGATTGGGCGCGGTTCAGATTCTTGGCGATGCGGAGGCGCTCTTCGCCAACTTGCTGCTCGGCATGCCTGGCTATGGTTTTTACGAAGCGAGGTTTCATCACGTCGCGGTACAACCAGCCGTAGGAAGCCATTGCCGAGATCACAACAATCATCAACCCTGCTACCCAGCCGTATGCTTTTTGGTCGAGCGGTGCTGTAATCGGCGTTTGCGAGATCCACCAACAACCGGCAGCAATACCAACCATCAATGCGACCGTTGGCACGACCAGCGGCGAGTCGATAAATGTCAGCAACCACACGACCGTGGCCAGCAGCACCAACCCCATGATCTTCTTGAAGCTTTCCATCCAAGCTCCCGGCTTAGGCAAAAAACGGATCAAGTTGGGAAACGCGCCGATTAATAGATAGGGACTCGCCATGCCGAGACCAAGCACCCCAAAAACCGAAAACGTCATCCAAGCCGGTTGCTTGACCGCCCAAGCTAGCGCGGTTGCCATGAAGGGTCCCGTGCAGGGCGTGGCGAGCAAAGTGGTGAGAATGCCTTTGAGAAACGCGGCAATCGGGCCTTCGCGCTCGGTCACCTCGACCGCAGCTCCAGAGCCAACAAAGCCAGGGATGGGAATATCCCACATGCCAAGCAGGCTGAGCGCCATCGCAAAGACGATACCGATGAGCGTGATGTTGAATCCAGCGCTCCCAAACTGCGTGCCCCAGCCAAGCTGAAAGGCGACCGCCATGCCAGCCAGCACTAGGAACACCACAATAATCCCGGCAGAGTACCAAACGTTGAGCATAAACGCATGAGCGCGACTTTGGCCCGCTTGTTGCACAAAGCTCATCACCTTCAGGCCGATGACCGGCAGGACGCACGGCATGATGTTGAGAATGATACCGCCAAAGAACGCGGTAACAAGATAGTAAATGAACGAGCCTTCTGAACCTGTCGCAGGGTTAAGTTTCGAGAGATCGTAAAGGTTGCTAGCCGAAGCGGCAGCCTGAGAATGTTGGATTGTGGTCGGTGCTGTAGGAGATAGTTGCGGAGCCGGTTTCAGGGAACTCGCGGCAGGAATCACTTTAGATTTGGCTGCGGTCAGAAGTGCTATATCAGTCGGTATTGGGAAGCCCTTGCCGATCTGAGCGGCAAGATCCTGCTGGAACGGAATGCAAGTCGCGGGGTTACAGGCTTGGCCTTCGATCTTGCCTACGAGGGTCAAACCAGCCGGGTCAACGCCAGCAGCGAGCTTGATCGGAGCGAACCAAGTGACTTGCTTGTCGTGCTCGCGAAGCTCCAGTCCGTTCCAGATTTCTTGGTCAATGTGTGTGTGCGGCTTTTGGAGCGGTTGCCACGCGCCGAGGAGTGTCGCGTCTGAGCTTGCCCCAAGCGAGATCTGGGTCGGCATCGGTCCGCCCCCATCGTCGGGTAAGCCGCCTTGATCTGTCGCATAAACGTGAAAGCCTTCGGCGATGGTTGCCGTAACAAAAAGTAGGGCAGGGCGGTCGGCTGTGGCAGGAGTGAACTGTGATTCAACCGTAACTTGTGCAGCCGAGCCACCGCGATTGCCGCCTAAGCCGCCAAAGTCGAACTGCGCTAACGCGGGTTGCCAAGCGACAGAAAAGAGCAAACCGACTGCCAGCAACAAACAGCGTAAATGCATAAACTGGCGGCGCAGCAATAACGAAGCTTCAATCATCCCAATGTTCCTCTCGCGAGACTAGCTAGCCGCCTGATGCAGCAGGCAACAGACGGCTTTATCGTGTCATTCAATTGTATCATTCGCCGAAAAACCGGGTCAACGTCGACGCGGAATTTGGCCATGCCAATAGGCTTATTTATCGTCGAACCCGGCTGCCAAGTCTGTGCGATATGCGACATTTGGCTGGATTATGTGTGCATCCAGGGCGAAACAGCTATCGAGTGAGGCCCTTCGCTAGCAGTCGAGGGTTGGGTCAGCCGTCCTCGGGAGGGGCCAGACAGCTTGCTGGCGTTGCTAGCAGTCGACTTCGTGGCAAGCATTTGCAAGCGATCGCGTAGCCAGACGAGTTGGTTGTGTAGCGCGTGAATCTGTGGGAACGAGCGGCCTTCGACAAACAACCAACGCACCCAATTGGCAGCCGAACAGATTAACCCACCTTGGTCGAACCCGACGATCGCTCGTCGTTCGTCAGACGACAGTTCTCGCTGTCTGGCGTAAGCTTCGATGCCCGCTTGCCAGCTTTCAGGATGGTCGTTGACGATGCTTCCCAGCAAACGAGAAAGGTCGCCTGCTACCGAATCGACTGCCACCGCGCCGAAGTCGAGCAAACCGCTCACTTCCTTTCCGTCAAACAATACATGATCGTGACGCACATCGCGCAAGCACCACTGCAACGGCAGCGGCACCTCGACAACTTGCTGTAAATACGAGGCAACCCCATCGAGCGATCGGCCAATGCCTTCGAGCAATTCGAACGCAAGCTCGCGCAAATCGCTGGCTGCGGCAGTGCGAGTTGCCTGCCAAAGCTGTTGAAGTTCGCCTTGCTGCATATTCTGAATCATCGCGAGTCGCTGCTGCAAGCCGGGAGACTGCGATTGCCGCGACGCGTCACCTTCGAAACTATACGTCTGAGCAGCCTGATGAAACTGCGCGAGCGTTTGCATCGCCGCCGAGAGTTTTTCGTCGGTGGGCATGCTGGCAAGAATCGCCTCGCCTGGCATCCAAGGGGCAAGTTCCCAAAGATGATCTTCGTGGACGAAGTAGGTCTCGCCGTAACGGGTCGCCAGTGGCACAGGAACCAAGTCGTACCCGGCGGTCGCGACATGCTGCAGCAGGCCATGAATCGCTAGCAAACCCGTCAGCGAGGGATGTGCTTGGGGCCAACGACGCAGGCAAAGCTGCCTAGGTCGTGAGTCGCCAGCCGATATCGAGACACGCCAAATGACTGCCCCGCTAAATCCGCCAGTGACGCCGAGCGATTCCATGCGCGCCTGAGAAACGTCCTCGAGCCAGGGGGTCAAGTAAGAGAGCTGCCGAGTTGCATAGGAGGTGTTAGGCACTGGAGGAGACGTTTTTCATGGCAGGGCACTGTGACGGGGTTTACGATGGCCATTACATTATACGTAGTAATGGCATGCAGGCGAACGTCAATTAATAGCCGACGAGCTATTGATGACACGGCGCTGAGGGCACGCTATGCTGTGATTTCCACGACTCACAAAGCCCCAAATTAGCCATGAAGCTCATTCTAGCCGTCATTCAGCCGACCAAGCTCGAAGCTGTGCAGCAAGCACTTGCTCGTATGGGAGTCACGCGATTGAGTGTCAGCGATGCCATGGGGTATGCTCGCCAACGAGGCCAATCGGAATCGTATCGAGGAGTAGAGTACGAGACCCACTTGCTGCGAAAAGTCCAGCTCGAGGTCGCCGTCAACGACGACTTTGTCGAACGGACGATCGAGTGTCTTGAAAAATCGGCACGCACCAGCTCAGAAGGAACCATCGGCGACGGGAAAATCCTGGTGATACCACTGGACGAGGCCGTGCAAATCGACGACGCCCAACGCGGTCCTAGGGCCTTGTAAACCATGAATCTTGGCAACACATGAAACTCCTCCTACTCAGTCGCGACCTGATGATCGGCTCCCGCGTGGAAGGTGCAGCTCGGCTGCATGAGCTGACGACCCTCACGGTCGGAGACCAGCAAGCGGCGGTTGCTGCTGCCGGAAACAACGACTGCCAATTGTTGTTGGTTGACCTTCGCACACCCGGATTAGACATCGAGAACCTCGTCGAAGTCGTTCGCAATAGCTGCGAGCAACATCTGCCGATCCTCGCCTGCGCGCCGCATGTACACGAGGCGAAGCTAACCGCGGCACGCCAAGCCGGTTGCGACGCAGTGCTCACACGCGGCCAGCTGGATCGCGAGTTGGAAACGATCTTGGGACGGTTGATCGTGTGACGTCGTCCATTTCGGTCGCGTCGACTTGCCGCCGGAGTAGTAAATAAATCCCCACCGCCATCGACCA
>JAJDEE010000271.1 GCA_029259975.1 Planctomycetota bacterium | reverse complement strand
GATCAATGAACACGACGCAGATGCGTTGGCTGATCGGTCGGTGATGTATGCTCGTCAAGGAGATCGACAAGCGGCAAAGGCAGACATTCAGCGACTGCTTCGCAACTCGAAAAAGCCCAAGGTACTTTTTCAAGCAGCATGTGCACTGTCGCTGACTTCGACACTGAAAAACTTGGATGCCCGCAAATCGCTCGTTCTGCTGTCCAGAGCAGTGCAGTTAGAGCCGCGCTGGTTTGCCAGAGCCTTGACCGATCCAGACTTGAAGAAAGTCCGTAGCTTGGAAGAATTCCAGGCCTTTAAGACCAATTTCCGCAACTTAAGCACCTTGAATTTCAATCTCAACAAGCCTAGCAAGACCAAAACCGCTTCAGCAGCCAAATAAGCTCCGGCCGCAGTTTCGATGCATATTAATTGCAGAATCCCTCAAAATGAGTCTATAATCGAGTTGGGTTCAAACGAGACATGCCAACCATGACAGTAGTTGGCGGCCAAAATTTCAGAAGAAAAATTGGCGGGTGGACGCTAGTGAATCGACTCCTCTACTTGCGGGCGTCGTTGGTCGCTTACCATGAACCCAACCTCAGCGGAATAGACGAGTGAAATTTCGGCGTTTGAAATCGTTTCGTCAACTTAAGGCGGGGCACGCGCGCGCCGATCGTGGGCGACGGCTGCGCGTCGAGTCGCTGGAGCCTCGCGTCATGCTTGACGCGGAGGGCTTTCTGATTGGCGCCGACGTCCATCTTTCGCTCAGCTTTGCCCCCGACGGTACTGATATTGCGGGGCAGTCCAATAGCTTGGCTGCTACGTTTGACTCGATCGCACCTAGAGCAGACTGGCAAGAGGCTATCCTACGCGCTTTTCAAACTTGGGCTGTCGAAACAAATAGCGACATCGGTGTTGTCGCTGACGGTGGCGATCGGTTTGGCTCGCCAGGAACGATTCAAAAAGACGATCGCTTTGGCGACATCCGCATCGGTGCCATCGAAATGACTCCCGAAGTTGGCGCAGTCTCGGTGCCGGTGGACGGGCTGGTCTCGGGTACTTGGTTTGCAGACGTAGTTTTTAACACCGCGTTTTCGTACACGACACTCGACGATATCTATGCAGTTGCTTTGCACGAAGCAGGAAACGTTTTTGGATTGGAGGATAACCTCGACCCCAATTCGCCACTGTTTGATAATGGTGTGTTATCAGCCACGGGCTTGCCACCAACCACGAGCGATCTTGCAGCTCTCCAGCAACTGCATGGCACACGGATGCCGGACGATAATGAAGAAGACGATGGTGTGACGAATAACGATTCGTTTCTCACCGCGACCAAACTGAACAAAGTCGAAATAACCGGCGCCCCGGAAGGCAGCGTTCCCTCGATTGTTTATGGGGACATCAGTGACAATAGCGATCAAGATTTTTTCGAGATTGATCTTCCTAGCGAATACACAGGAAACGTAACGATACAAGTTCGATCAAGCGAAATCAGCCTGCTAGCTCCCGAAGTGACTCTGTTTAGCGATACACAGCAGTTGCTGCAGCAAAGCGTCTCGACGAGCAAAACTGGCGATCTGATCATTCTCCAATTCCCTGCTCCCATCAAAAACCCGTTTATTAAAATTATTGGAGCAGATCCAGGGTTGTTCGGGATCGGCGGATATTCGTTGGTCGCGATCTACGATGGAGTCAATCAAATCGATCAGGCGACGATCGACTCGATTGCCGGTGGACAATTTCGCTTTTTAGAACAAGATGACATTAATAAGTTTTTCGATGCGGATGAGGATGAGCATTTTGGGGACGATGTCCACACCAATGACACGCCGCTGCTGGCTGGCAATCTGCTCACCAGTCCGGGTTTTGCTGAGGCCACCCGCTACAAAGTCATTGGCAGTATTGCCGACGCAACCGATGTCGACTTCTATCAAGTCAATTCCCCACCGCCAGCTGCTTTGCCGCTCAATGTAATGACCGCCCTCGTCCGTTCCATAGACACTGGCGGATTAGTCCCATTGGCAACGGTCTACGACAAGAACAATCAACTTGTCCCCTCAACGATCCTTGCCAATGGTAGTGGCGATTACATCATTCAAGCAATTGGCGTTACGGCCGACACTAACTATCAAGTCAAGATCGAGGCCGCCGATGCGTCGGGACCCTTTAATACTGGCAACTACAACCTCACGGTCGTGTTCGGCAGCCAAACGACCGTCCTGAATCCACTTTCTGCCGGCACAGTGGGCATTGCCACAACGAAAAACGTTCACACGCTTTATATTGGACAGCCACAACTTTTCCACCTTGCCTTAAGCGTAGCTGCTGCGGCCACAACCACACCGACTGCTGTCGTGGCGACAATCTATGACAGTACGCAAACGGCCGTCTATCAGATCGCATCGACGCCGGGAGCGACCAGGAGCCGCGAAGCAGTACTCCTAAATCCGGGTGAATATACCGTCGAGGTGGTGCCCGTGACGCTCGACAGTAGTGCGGCGTCTGCGCTCTCGTACGAACTACTCGGAATTGCCATTTCCGATCTATTCGTAGGCGACCCCGACGACCCCAACAGCCATCCGTTCGCTTGCACCGAACCAGGCTTGGAAGGGTTTTTCTGCTACCCAGGTGGTTTTGAGACGGAAGACCCCTTCTTGTGGGACGACTTTATCACTTCGCTAAATACCCCCCCAGACCAGACGGATCTCCCGACTTTGGTAACCCAAATTTTCGGTGACTGGTGGTCGTGGGTTTGGAATCAGGCAGGAGTCAATGGCCCCCCGTTTGGCATGTCGGATGCGATCCAAGTGCAAGAGACGGCCAGCGGCGCCATCGCTGCTTTGATCTTAGGTCCCAGCGGTAGCGTATTGGATAATGACATCGATCCTGAGGGTGGCCCACTAATTGCTCTGCTGCAAACAACTACTACACATGGCGTACTCAGTCTGGAGACGAATGGTACTTTTACTTACGCGCCCGACCCAGGCTTCCGTGGACGCGATGAGTTTACCTACACCGCATTTGATTTTACGCA
>JAJDEE010000028.1 GCA_029259975.1 Planctomycetota bacterium | reverse complement strand
GACGGGCGTGCCGACTTCGAGCGCTTTTTGGTGACAAGGTGTGTGCAGGCCGAGTGTGGTTGTGAGTGGAGAGAAATCGAGTTGGAGCTTGCCTCGTTGGTGACAGCGCCACAGGTAGTGGCAGGCTTCGTAGGTGTTTTCGGCGACCAATTCGGCATCGTGATCGCCGGGCAGGAGCGTGAGATACTCGTGCGTGAGTGCCAGGACGGCGGAGGGTTCGGTCGCAACGATCGCGTAGCCTTGGCGGACGGCTTCGGCGAGCAGGGCGACGTTTTGTTCGGCGGTACGGCGGGCGGGGTCGAGCACTCCGCGGGTGATGAGCGGCATGGCTGCATGCAGCTGCGAATCGGGAACGTAGGCTTCGATACCATTGTGTTGCAAGATGGCGAGGAAAGCTTCGGCTAGCTGGGTGTCGCAGTAGTTGGCGTAGGTGTCGACAAAGTAGAGAACTTTCTCGGTTGCGCTACGCTGCGGGCGATTGAGTCGGCGTTCGGCGGCTTGTTGCAAAAAGGGCCGCCGGCTGAAACGTGGGAGCTTACGGCCTTGGGCGATGCCCAGTAGTTTTTCAATGAGCCAACGCGCAACTCGGTTGCCGACGGCCCAATTGGCGATGCGCGAGTAACGCGAAGCTGTTGCACAAAGCAGATCGACACGCGTCAACAGCCAGTCGTGTAGTCGTTCGCCATTGGTTGACACGTAAGCGGCCTTGGCCTCGAGCATGAGTTTAGGGATGTCGACATTGGCAGGGCACTCCAGGCGGCACATGTGGCAATGAACGCACAAGTCGGCGACTGCCTTGCCGGCTTCCGATAGGCCAATGTCGGGCGGCAGCGTACCAGTGAGTATGCCCCGGGCTAGATTTGCTTTGGCGCGAGGCGAGGCTTCTTCGCGCGGCGCGAAGCGATAGATAGGACACATGCGTGATTGTTCGTCCTGCGTGCGGCAGGCTGCACAGCCATTGCAAGTGCGCGCTGCGAGCATGATGTCAGCCGGTTGCCAGTCGAGTTGGAGTTCGGTTATCGCCGGTTCAAGTTCCAGAGCTTTCTTTGGTATGCCGCTTAGCAAGGGGACAGGCTGAAACGAAGCAGAGCTTAGGCGTCGGAGGTTGTCAGTGATTTCGCCTGTCTCAAGCGAGACGATCTTGCCGGGGTTGAGAATTTCTTGCGGATCGAATAGTTCTTTGATTTCGCTGAAGGCATCGGCCAGTGGGCCGTATTGCTCGGCGACGTAGGGCGTGCGGCTGAGGCCATCGCCATGTTCGCCGCTGATCGTGCCGCCGACTTTCCAGACTTCCTGGTAAAATTGATTGGCGAGCGCCGCCATCTTGTGGACGTCTGCTGGTTTCGATAGGTCGAGAAAGGGACGAATGTGCAATTGCCCCTGGCCGGCGTGACCGAAGAACGAGGCGGTGACGTGTTCTTTTTTCAGGATTTGCTGAGTTCGATGTAGGAAGTCGGGAAGTGCCTCTGGCGGAACGGCGATGTCTTCGACGATTGGCACGGGGCGCGAGTTGCCCTTCAGGCGGTACAGAGTGGGGACGTAGTGTCGAGCCAGCTGCCACAGCATTTGGTGGTCGTAGCTGTCGTCGGCGAGATAGGCGCCCGAGGCGAGCCGCGATTTTTCTTGTAGCGAGTTGGCGGTTTCGGTCAAACGTGCGGAGAGTTCGCTGGTCGAGTCGGCATGATGTTCGACGAGCAGTACGGCTTCGGCGGCCTGCGGGATGAGTAACTCGTAGCGCGGGTCGCTTTCGCGGGCCAGGCTGAGGTGGCGGCGATCCATCATGTCGCACGCGCTAGGGTTGAGCTTGATGACTTCGAGTGCTCCCCGGGCTGCTTTTTCTAGCGATTCGAAAAACAGCAGCACGCTGCCAACGTGCGAGGGCAGGGGGGAGGTGCGAAGCGTCGCGGCAGTGATCAGGCCGAGGGTTCCTTCGCTACCGGTCAGCAAACTCGCAAGATCGAGACGGTCCTCTTGGCGGAGGTCGGCGAGGTGGTAGCCACAGCAGTTGACGAGGCTGCGTGGCTGGCAGGTCGCAATGAATTCGTCGTAACGGTTCAGAATGACCTGCAAGCCATTTAATAGCGTTGGTAGCGGGGCATCGTGGCTGTTGATTCCTGCGGTCGAAACGTCGTGCGTTGAGAATTCGGCGACTTCGCCGCTGGCGAGGACCACTTCGAGCGATTCGACATGTTGTCGGGCCGAACCGTAGGCGGGCCAATGACTGCCGGCGCTGTCGAGGGCGATGACGCCGCCGATTGTGGTGACGTGGCTGGTGGCTGGGTCTGGGCCAAACACTCGCCCAGTGGCGGCTAATTGACGGTTGAGGTCGTCGAGCACTACGCCCGCCTGGACGCGTACGGTTTGTTTGTCGATCTTCAGGACGCGTCGCATGTAACGCGAGAAGTCGACGATTAGACCTCGTCCGAGCGATTCGCCAGCAAGTCCTGAGCCGCTGCCGCGCGCATGTAGCGGGATGTCGTGAGAAGCGGCATAACGAACTGTCGCGATGACGTCCTCGACAGTGCGCGGGCGGACGACGCCGAGCGGTGCGATTTCGTAGATGCTGGCATCGGTGGCGTACAGCTGAACAAACAAGTCGTCGCAGCGCACTTCGCCGGCAATCTGCCCGCGAAGGTCTTCTTCGATTCGCTGTTGTTCGGTGTCCATGAAAACCTTTGGTTTTTTCTCCCGCTCCCTTACGGTCGGGGTTCGCCGGATTTTGGATGGCTTGGGGTTCGCCTGATTTTGGATGGCTTGGGGCATTCGTCATTCGGGCTTCGTCATTATTGTTCTAGCCTTGCCTCAAGCTGCCGGTACTTCTCATGTGTTTCTAAATCAAATGACCCGTGCGAGTCTATTTCTTCGACGCTCCGATACTGAGCCTGGCAGCGGTAGCACATGAGCGCGTCGCCAACGATCGAGTACAGGACCACATCGATTAACGCCGTGGCGAACAAGATGCCGAAGGTCCAAAGGACGTTGGAGTAGTACCAAGCAATCGAGCTGCCGATGATACCGATAACGACTAATCCCACGCCGAGGCGTTGCGGAAAATCTTTGCGGACGAATAGATCGGTACTCGGGCAGACGAGGCAGCTCTTGACGCGATTACCTTCGAGGGCCTTTTTGTCGATAGCAATTTTGGCTTGGCAGTGAGGGCAGGTGAGTTCAGGCGTATCTGACTCGAAATGGGTGCGGACGCCTTCCTCGCAGGAAGGGCAAGCGTAGGTGATGTTCACGTTTGGTTTCGTGGGAAGTGGTCGGTGGGCGGTAGGCAGTGGGCGGTGGCAGCCTCGACCGCGATGCGATCACATTTTACTGCCCACTGTCCACTGATGACTGCCCACGATTATAGCGGAAAGAGTGACTCGGTTGACAGTAGCAGAGCCATGGTTTCGCCGACGAAAGTACCAATGACCGCGACGTAGAGAATGCCGGTCGCACTTTGCGTATTTGGAATTTTCAGCGTCTGCCACGCCATCCACGTCATCGCAGCAACGCCGACCAGACCGAACGTCCAGCGGAGGAGGACGAAGAGTATCCACTGTAGCGTCGGCTCGGTAGTGGCAATCTCCCCCCAGAGTCCCCAGGAGGACAAAATAGTTTGCAGCCCGACAGCGACAGCCATTGCTAAGATCAATCGCTGCAAGGGCACTAGCTCCATCGTCGGCGAATTCAAGTACCAATGGCCCAATAACATGGCAGCCATTGTCAAGCCAAGCAGGAGGCCAGAGCTGAAGATGGCAGCTTCGGACAGAAAGCCTTGGCCGAAATATAACCGCTCAAGCCGTCTTGGTGCCTCCTCGGTAGTTTCAGCAGAAATGGCTTCATTAATCGCGGAGTCTGTGTACACGACATCGGCTGCTTTGTCTCCTGTCGATTCGTCGAGGTTTAGTGTTTGGCTCGAGGCGCCCGACCATGCAGTGATGGCCACCAGAAATAACATTAATTTCCCGGTCGCCGATTTCTCGAACAGCCAGTAGACGGCCCCCAAGTAACTAAAAGCCGCCGCCGCGACGGCATACCAAAATGCCTCGGGCGCCACCGAAAAACTCAACAGCGAAGCCAGCGAAGCCAATCCGAGCGTCACATAGAGGTGATTGCGAAAGTACCCGCTCGTGACGAGTTTTGACGAGGTGATAAACATCCCCAGCGCTAGGCCGAAGATAAGACGCAGCAGGAATTGAATGAGTAAGGCCATCGGAAATATACACCGTAGCCCCCGGCTTTGCCGGGGGATGGAACTTTTTTGGAGAACTTTTTTGGAGAGAGGGGAAATGTTTAGTGGTGCGCCATCCCCCGGCAGAGCCGGGGGCTAATG
>JAJDEE010000270.1 GCA_029259975.1 Planctomycetota bacterium | reverse complement strand
AGGAGAGAGGTGGTTCCATCATGAAGACTGTTTTCACCACAGGCGAAGCAGCCAAGATTTGTAAGGTTAGCCAGCAGACGATTATCCGTTGTTTTGACTCAGGTCAGCTCAAGGGGTTTCGTGTGCCAGGAAGCCGCTTTCGTCGCATTCCGCGCGAACAACTGTACACGTTCATGCGTGAGAATGGCATTCCGACCGACGCGCTTGATAGCGGTAAGCGAAAAATCCTGGTTGTCGACGATGACGAAGATTTGGTCGAGTTGATTTGCGACTCCCTCGAACGCGACGGACGTTTTGACATTCGTAGCGTCAATAACGGCTTTCAAGCAGGCATGCAGATCAAGGAGTTCCGACCCGATTTGATTGTCTTGGATGTGATGCTGCCCGATATCAATGGCAAAGAGGTCTGTACTCTCGTACGTAGTCAGAAGGCGATGGACGACGTCCGCATTATCTGCATCTCTGGCATGGTCGAAGCCGACAAAGTGCAGGAACTTCGCGATGCTGGTGCCAACGACTTCATGCAAAAACCATTTGACGTCGATACCCTGGTCGGACGAGTTTGCCATTTACTGGAAGTCGAGCCAGCACCCATGAAGTAGGGGAAGATGAAGCAGGGAAAAAAGTCGCTCGTGCCTAACGCCGATCTTTCCATGACTGAAGAAAATGAGTTTCGACTCGAACGCAAGAAACTCGACGCGATGAAAGAATTGGCTTATGGCGCCAGCCATGAGATCAATAATCCGCTCGCCAACATTTCAGCCCGCGCGCAGACATTGCTCCGCGGCGAGCAACAGCCCGACCGCCGCCGCGCGCTCGAAGCGATCCGCCAGCAAGCGGTGCGCGCGCACGAGATGATTTCTGATTTAATGCTTTTTGCACGGCCGCCTGCGCTCGTCATGCAAACGGTTGATTTGTGCGAATTGCTCAACGAAATTGCTAAGAGTTTGACGTCGGAGTGTGAGCAACGAAATGTGCGGCTTTTGCTACAGTTGCCCGCTATCCCCATCGAGATTGTCGGCGATGCACAGCAACTAAAGGTCGCGATGAACGCTCTCTGCACAAACGCTCTGGAGGCTATCGGCAATGAGGGTACCCTCGAAATCAACTTACGCGAGCTAGCGCAAGAGCCAAGGTCGGTCGCCATCGAAGTCACGGACACCGGCACTGGCATCACCGACGAAGTGCGCCGACACTTGTTCGACCCCTTTTTCTCGGGACGCGAAGCAGGACGCGGTTTAGGTTTCGGTCTCTCGAAATGTTGGCGAATCGTAACCGATCACGGCGGTACGATTACTGTGAGCAGCGAGCTTGGGACAGGAACAACGATGGCGATCGAGCTGCCGGTGGGCGAATGACGATATCGGTGGATTGTCCTAGCAAGAGGCCTAAAAAGCCACCGGTGGTATGAACCGATCGCGTTGGGCAGTCGCCCTTTCTGTAATGTTGCTGGTAAAGTACCCTGTGAGTGGGCAGATTATTAGCCCTCCCAAAAAACATCAGGCCAAAGAGCATGGGTAAAATTAACGAAACAGTTCGCACAGTCAACAGTGCGATGCGGACGCTGTTGTTTGCTGTGCTTGTCGCGGGTGCGGGAGTCGCTGGCTGGCAAGGATACTCGCTGTACAACGAGCCGCAGAAAAAACTTGCAGAGAAAGAGCAAGAGTTGGAGACCGTTCGGCAAGATTTGGCTAGGCAGCAGCAACAAGTCGAAACGCTCACCTCCGATTTGCTAGCCAAGACCGAACAGCTTGAACGAACCGAAACCTCATTGCGGCTTCTGAAATTAAAGCATCGCATTGCGCGGATACACGTAATCGATCAACAGCCCATCCCAGATACTAATCGCGTGATGACCACGGTCGAGTTTTTCGAGGTGAACAACGAAGGCGTGCCTATCGATGAGCGACGGAAAAAGTTCGAGATCGAAGGCGATCGCGTCTACGTCGAATGCCTCGTCGCGAAGTTCGAGGACAAATACATCGAGGCGGCCGATCTCGACCGCGCGACGGCGATCTGTTTGTTTCAACGCATCTTTGGCGAGTACCAACAGCCGCAAGATGGTTTCCCGCTCGATCAAGTCGGCTCAAGCCCAACTTCGTATGAGCGTGGCGGCAAGACGTCGGAATTCGAGCAACGCATCTGGGACGACTTTTGGGAGTTTGCTGGCAATCGAGAAAAGGCTGCCGAAATCGGCATCCGCGCGGCACATGCCGATGCCCCTTCGACGCGGGTGAAAAAAGGTGTGACCTATCAATTAGAATTGCGTGCGACAGGTGAGTTTACGTTAGTGCCTCTGGCGGAAGGATCCTAGATGCCGCAAGCAATCGACTTCCCTGGCTTAGACGGCTTTCTCGGCACCCGCGCTTCTTTGATGCTCGACGTGGTTTTTGTCTCGATGTTTGCGGTCAATGCAGTAATGGTCTGGAGTCTCTATCAGCTTCGTAGCCGCGGCCGATTCTCTCTTCATAAATGGACGCAGCTTGCGCTAGCTACGGTTCTGTTGGTCGCGGTGACAGCTTTTGAAATTGACATGCGCGTTTACGGTTGGGAGGCGCGCGCAGCTGGCGAACTCGAAGGGTCCGCTGGCTTGCTGGTCTGGAAAGCACTCTACGTACATCTCGTGTTTGCGATTAGCAGCGCCTTCTTATGGCCATTCGTGATCTATCGTGCCTTGCGGCAATTTCCAGCTCCGCCCGCGCCTGGCCAACACAGCCGCAGCCACATCTTTTGGGCGCGACTTGCAGCGCTGGACATGCTGTTGACATCGATCACAGGTTGGGTCTTTTACGTCTTGGCTTTTGTGTGAGGCACGACTGATCCCTTACCTACACAAAATTCTTCGCAGGCATGTTGGGATGGTAGCAATTCGCTCGACAATGCTGTTCTGGGTGCCAGCGTTCTCCAAAGCTGGTTAACGATTCAGAGGAACCAACCATAACCCAGCCATCGTGCGACAGCACTTCAGCCATTCGCTCAAACAGGCTCAAACGGTCTTGGTCGGTAAAATAGATAGCCACATTTCGGCAAAAGATAATGTCGAAAGTACCAAGGCCAGTGAATGACTCGTGCAAATTGCGAGGATGGAACGAGCACATCGAGCGAAGATCGTCAGACACTTTCCAGCTGTTTCCCTGGCTGACGAAATATTTCTGCAGATGCTCCTGATCCATGCCGCGGCTAATCTCATGGTTATTGTAAACTCCCTCGCGGGCGTGTTCGACAGCAGCTGGCGAAATGTCGGTGCCGAGTATTTCGATGTCCCAATCTTTATAGTCTGGCAAAGTCTGAGCCAGTGTCATCGCGATGCTATAAACTTCCTGGCCTGTGCTACAGGCGGCGGACCAAATCCGTAGACGTCGCGGAAAGACCGACCCGGTCTTGTTATCGATCAGCTCGGGAAGCAGCTTGTTTTTTATCGCTTCGAAGGGCGAGCTGTCGCGGAACCAGAGAGTCTCGTTCGTTGTCACTGCGTTAATGACTTGCTCTTTCAAACCTGGCACTACTTCAGCACGTACC
>JAJDEE010000269.1 GCA_029259975.1 Planctomycetota bacterium | reverse complement strand
GACGACATCGCTGCCATCGGAGCAGATTTTTGCATGCCTTTTCTTCTAACCATTCTGGCACCTCCGTAGCCACCGCCAGCTGCCATCTCGGAGGCAAGTAGGTCAATTTGATTCCCAAAAACCCCAAGATTCTGCATCGTTGGTTTGTCACGCTCGACCAAGATTTGGCTGGCACGCTGCAAGTTTGTTTCGCCGCGTGGTTGGTGGCTGCGTCGCCACTTCCAAAAAAACTCGCGGATGCCGGCAACATTCGTGCCGCCGGCGATGTACTCGACCGCCTTGTCGTAGATCGAGATGGCCAGCGAACCGACAAACGGCTCGCCGTTTTCGTCGGTCAGTTTTATCAGCATCTTGGCCGCTTGCCCTGGCAAGTAGGCCTCGGCCGATGGAGCGACTTCGACGTTGAGTACTCGCTTAGTCGGCGGGACGAACAATTCACGCGTAACGACGTGCGACTTGCCATCGTGGACGGTCACCGCCTCGACGAAAAAGTTGGGCATGTCGGCGGTTGTCACTTCAAATTCGACGATTTTACTTTTGCCGTCGAGCCGCACTAATTGTGGCGGCAGATACACGCCACCCGACGGCCGCAAAAATAGCAGCACGGCAGCGCCGGTGCGGTTGGTATTAATTTGTAACGCCACTTTGCCGCTCGCCTGATATTCGCGGCGGTCGGGCACAATCTCGAGATCGTTGAACCGAAACTGCGAACCATCAAAACCCTCGCCCGTGACTGTCAGCACTTGGCCACCTTCGATCGTGTGGCCCGCTGCGTCGGTCAGCTCGTACGATAGCCGATACTGCCCTGGCTCCGAGGCTTTGATTTGCAATTCAGCTTGTTCCGTATCACCAGCGGGCATTGGCCAACTGCCGACTTCCGTCTCGACAGGCTTAGCGCCTTCGTATTGAATTTTCAACAGTCGCAGCGTCCCCTCGCCGTTGACCGGCTTAGCATCCAAAGTCCGTGCTGCTGTCCCCACGGCAATCGTGTCCCCCACTTTGTAGTAGCCTCGGTCGACCCAAACATGCACCTTGAACGGCTCGCGCGCGACCAGCACGCGTCCATTGCCAACGATCGTGCGTCGCGACTCGTCGACCACTTCGGCCACGATTTGGTAGCTGTGATCTTGGTCGGGATGAAATTGCTTGGCTGCGGCGGTGTCGATTTCGATTTCAATCGTGCCGTCAGGTCCTAACGCAACCTCCTGCTCCGCGACGACTTCTGGCGGTGTCGGCGCACGCCAGAACCACCAGGGCGACGGGCTGCGGCAACCCCAGCGTGCCCAACCCGGGTACCAGCTGTAGTCTTCCGCAAACCACCCATAGCCCGATCCGTACAGCCAATCCCACGGCATCGGCGGGTACCACGTTTGTTGGTAACTGGTGCGCAAGATTTTGTACCGAACTTTGCCGCTGGTCACCGGCGAGCCGAAGTAATACTTGGCCGAAATTGTGGCCGTGATTTTCTCGCCTAGCTGGACCGGCTCGCTCGGCGCGTCGATCGTGACCTCGAATTCGGGCTTTTTGTATTCTTCGACGCGAAAATTCCCGCCGCCGTGGTTGACGACATTGATGCGGTATTGTCCCAGTGTAGCGCCAGCAGGCACAGCCCACACGCCCTCCAAGCCACCGTAGGAGTCGGCCACGATTTGCGTCGTCAGCACTTTTTCGTTTTTAGGATCACGAATTTCGACCTGAAACGATTGGCCTGCGTACTGCGATTCGTCCTTGAGGTCGTACCGTGCGTGTCGCACCCAAAACTTGAACTGCACTTTTTGTTCGGGACGATAGACGGGGCGATCGGTAATCGTAAATACTTTGACTTGTTGGTACTTTTGCTTGTTGTAATCACCCGACCACACGCCGCGAAAACCGAGATAGGCAAATCGACCGCCCTCAGTTGTGGCGATTGCCACCCACTGATGCCGGCGATTGGCTTCATTTGCCGGCAGTTCGGCCAAACCGTTTTCGTCGGTCAATTCAGCCAGATCTTTGGTGTGGAGCTGAAGTTTGTTGTCGTCGAGGTGCTCTTGCCAAAAGCCGAAGAACTCGACATTGCATTTTGGCACCGGCTGGCCCGTGACTGCATCGGCGACGTAGTAGAGCGATTTTCCGTCAAGCGGTTTTTTGACGATAGCCGTGTCGTTGAGCCAGATGACCACGCTTGTGGTATTGCCGTCGGCCATTTTTGAAGTAAGCAAATACGCGCCCGGCTTTTGCAGTGGAGTCGTGACAGTGATGCGCCGATCCAAGTGACCGTCACGCGGCTCAAGGTCGAGGCTCCAGCGCGCTACTTCCTCGCCGGCATACTTTTTCTGCCCTTGAGTTACAAGGCGATGCCCCAGATTTTCCAGTTGCATCAGGTCCCAATTCAGTTTTTGGGGACTGTTGGTTAGATACTCCTTCACGTCTGCAAGCAACCTGGCCACGTCGACCCGCTGTGCGGTGAATTCGACCCGCTTGCCGTTTCGATAACGGAAGTCGATCGTCGCGCCCTGGCCAGCGGGCTGTGCCATCACAGGCTCGAAGCTGCCCCAGTTGTTGACGATTTGATCGAGCCGACCCTGTGCATATAGTTTATTGTGATCCTTCTCAACCGCTTGCCGCCAATACTCTGCCGCACGCGGATACTGTCGGCGATTCTCGAATAACCCAGCTAGGCTTTGGAATGCGTCAAACTGCTGGAAGATTTTGATGGGATTCTGATCATCGGGAAGCTCAAACCGCCGGACGCCAGTGGCGAGTCGAGCAATCGTTTCGTTCTCGTCGAGTGTGTGCAGTGCGAAGATACCGGTGTCGCTGGTAGCTTCATCCGCATTTGCTCGCCGATTAAACCACCATCCCCCACCACCTCCTCCAAAGCGGGCAATCGTCTGCACGCCGAACTGCGACTGCAAAAACTCGGCCCGTTTACGCAAAATATGTCTGCTGCTGTGAGGATTCCAACGCATCGTTTCTTTCAGTAGCCATCGCCATCGCTCGCCATCATTTTCTGCCGCATTCCACGAGTCAGGAATGTCGTAAAAAACAGGATTGCCTGCGGCGTCGGCCGGAGCACCATGTGTTTGACCCTGGTTGTAGCCCCAGCCTTCGTTGTAGTCGGGCAGCTCCGTCAAGTCGGTTAGCGACTGCAAATGCCAAGCTTGGCCATAACCGTGGCCAAGCATGATCGCATCCGACATAAGGTCGAGCAGCTCAGCGATCTCAGCAGATTGTTTTTCTTTGGCCTGTTGTTTCAATAGCTGAAGCGCTTGCCAGTAAAGCTGAAGGGCGCGCACTCGATCGCGTGCTGTCGCGTTCATTACCTTGCCGCCGCCGCGATGATTTCCGCGCCGAAATTCGCCAGCGATCAGATAGCCATGGTGTGGGCCAGTAAACCAGTTTTGAGCCAACGCGGCGAGCACGCGCGGTTCGTTGCGAAACTTCGCGGCCAACTCTTCGCGGAAATCGTCAACTTCATCAACGCGGTTCAGCTTCTGGTAGCAATCGTGCGCGATTCGCAAAGCCTCAATAGATAGATTCGTTGTTTGCGTGTCAGAGTCTAACAACCATTGAGCTCTCTCAAGTGCCTCCTGGTAGTTACCGTCTTGATGAAGCTTGGCGATTCCATGGTCGGCTTCGGTTTTGTCAGCCGCACTCAACACCCCACTCGCCAGCATCAAGCTTAGCGAGAGTAGGCCGACAAGAATTAGAACGAGGCGTGTATGTTTGCTCATGGGTGTTCTCTTGAAAATTGTGTTCCGGCTTCGTTGACCAGCCGTAGGATAGGCTTCTAGCCTGTCTGTCCAGTAACCAGCTAGCACTGCTATTGTTGTCGTTTGACGGACAGGCTGGAAGCCTATCCTACGGTTTGTAGGACGGATGAGCTTGGCAAAAAGTTCCGCGTGCCGTGTCAGAACGTTGATTTTTTGCAACATCGCAGCGCTCACGGGCCTTTGCTTGCGGTTTCGCCGCTTCAATCGGCTCAGCCGGCCCGATTCTCCGGGGTTCTGCCCTGAGATAACTACCCGCACATTGCCCAGGGAAACGTAGAGTTGCAAGCAGCATTGGCTCTCGAAAAAATACAACTCCTGGTGACACTCGTGGCAGATTCTCCTGATTTCAAAGTACAGACGCACCGTTCTTTTGTTGATGTCGCGTATCGGCTGCTCGATGCGGTTGCAATTGTCAGTGCGACCATGTTTGCTACGCGGTACACCGATAACGAACATCTGGAAAATCTCGCCGTTGTCGGTGCGACGACTTTGATTATCCACATGATTGCGATCGAGGTGAGCGGCCTCTATCGTAGCTGGCGCGGCTCGCGGTTGACCCTTGAGTTGTGGTGTGTACTGCTGAACTGGATATACACGGCCCCCGCAGTGTTAGGAGTTGGCCTGCTGACCAAGTTTAATGCCGAGTTCAGCTACCAAACCAAGATCGCCTGGCTGATCGCTACGCCGCTAGTGATGGTCAGCGGCCGCGTCGTTTTGCGAATGGTACTCAAGAGCTTGCGGAAGCGCGGCTTAAATACACGCCGTTTTGCCATCTGTGGCGTCAATAAAATCGGGCTGCAACTAGCGCAAAACATCCAAGCTTCGCCTGAGCTTGGTCTAGAACTTGCCGGGTTCTTCGACGATCGCCCGGCTTCGCGCAACAACGAGATTGACGAAAAACTCTGTCCTCGCACCGGTACGCTCAACAAGCTTGTGGGTTTGGCGAAACGTGGCGAGGTCGACATGGTCTTCATCACGTTCCCAATGCGCGCCGAAAAGCGGATCAAGGACTATCTCGACAAGCTCGGAGATACGACCGCTTCGGTCTACATTGTCCCCGATTTTTTCGTATTTCAGATGCTCCATGCCCGCTGGAATCAAATCAACGGTTTGCCTGTCGTCAGCGTCTTCGAAACGCCGATCACCGGCATTGATGGCGTGCTCAAACGGGGTTTCGATCTGCTGGTTGCTTCGTTAACACTATTGTTGTTAGCTTTGCCGATGGCGGTGATCGCGTTGCTCGTCAAACGTTCCTCGCCCGGTCCTGTTCTCTTCCGTCAAAAACGCTATGGCTTACAGGGCGAAGAAATCGGCGTCTGGAAATTCCGATCGATGCGTGCCTGCGACAATGGCGAGGCCGTGAAACAGGCAACCAAAAACGATGACCGCATCACGCCGATTGGACGAATCATGCGCCGCACCTCGCTCGACGAACTGCCGCAATTGTTCAACGTGCTGAACGGCAGCATGTCGTTGGTCGGCCCGCGTCCGCACGCCTCGGCCCATAACGAACAGTATCGGAGCCTGATCGACGGCTACATGCTTCGCCACAAAGTCAAACCGGGCATCACCGGCCTGGCGCAAGTCAACGGCTGGCGTGGCGAAACCGAGACGCTCGACAAGATGGAAAAACGCGTCGAGTTCGACCATCGCTACATCCGCGAGTGGACGCTCTGGATGGACGTCAAAATCTTGTTTGAAACAGTTTTCGTTGTTCTTAAGCAAGATAACGCGTATTGATTGCAAAATGGCCGGCGACGGGGACACAGCTCGATCACCCAGCAGCTTGGCTCTACAAAACCGTTAAATACCCTTTTGAGCGAGCAGTGCGTAAAATCCCATTCGCTGATCGTTGTAAAGACATTGTTCTGCAGTGGTCGCTAGATGCGTTCAAAGTAATGCGGAAGAATCCGACAACGTGTTGCTAGAGGATTCCGCGACGGTTTGGCCGGCTTTTGGGGCGTCGTGCTTTTCTATCGATTGATGCCCGCTGGGGAGTTCTAGCGTAAAGCGACTGCCTTTGCCGGGCTGGCTGTCGAGCAAAATTTGACCACCGTGCTCTTCCAAAATCTTCCTGCTGACGGGCAAGCCGAGACCGGTGCCGCGTCCGCCCTTACGCGAGACGAACACGTTGAAAATGGCTCCTAAGTCTTCGGGGGCGATTCCTGGTCCGTTGTCTTCGACGATCAGACGAGCCATTTTTTCGTCTGTCAAGTATTCGGCTCGCACCGTAACTTGGCCCTGTTCAACTTCTTCGCAAGCGTCGATGGCGTTGGTAACAATGTTGAGCATTGCGCGATGAATTGCCTCGGTATCAAACAGCAAAGAGGGCATTTCTTCTGCAGCTTGCCAGACAAGTTTTACGCCTAATTCTTTGCTGTGTGGCTGCTGCAGCTCGACGACTTCGGCAGCGACGGCGTTCCAGTCGGAAGGTTTGGGTTCGGGGACACGCTCTTTGCTGAAGGTGAGCATGTCCATGACTAGGGCCGAAATGCGATCTTGGTTGCGCTCGACGATTTTCCAGCCCTTGCGGATCATATCGACTGACTTTTTCGCTTGTTCTTCGTTGGTTTCGTCTTTTAGGACATTGTCATCGTCGTCAGTCGCGTCTTCGTCGGTAATGTTCTGGTTGGTCGATTTATCGTGGTCTCCCAGCCCCAGTTCGATCAGATAGCTACCGCCTCGTACACCCTGCAGGATGTTTTTGATGTGATGCGATAGCGAAGCAATGGTCTGGCCCACGGCTGCAAGCCGCTCTGCTTGAACCATCGCTTTGTAGTACGAAGTATCTTCGACAGCGAGTGCAGCTTGATGGGCAATTGCGATCATCAAGCGCAGGTGTTCTTCGGTGAACTGATTGGACTTGCCATCGTTCATCAGCATTCTTTGGGGCGTGGTGGAGGTGTCGATGTAAATGACACCAACGACATTATATCGCCCCTGCATGGGTACGCAAATCGCTTCGCGGACGCCCATATTGACGATACTTTTGGCCGGGTCCCAACGTTTATCGTCACGCGCGTCGCTTGTCAGTACGCCTTCGGTGTGTTCGACGACATAGTCTAAGATCGTTTTGCTGATCGAAATTTTCTCTTCGGTACGTACGCCTCGACGATGCCGGCGTACCTTGGGCACCAGCTTGTCGGTCTCGATGTCTTTGAGCATGATGCAGCCACGATCAGCGTCGACCCACTCGAAGATCATTTCCATGATCCGCGCCAGGAGTTGGTCGATATCCATTGTATGGCTAACGGCTAATGCCGTGCGGTACATGATCTGTAAATTGCTGCGTGCGCGGGCGATCCACGGAGTCGACGATCCATCTGCCTCGGGGAGCAACCACTCGCTACCCTCTGAGTGGCTGAGTGCGGCAACAATACGCGACTCATCCTCGGTGTTGCTTGTACGCGGGACGATGTCGACTTGGTCGGCGATATCATCGATGGAATCTTCCAGGAACCCGGTGTAAAGCAACAAAGATCTGCCGAACTGCAACTGATCTCCGCTGACCAACTCTTGCTCAGTCGCAGGTTGGCCATTGACGAAAGTGCCGTTCGAACTAGCCGAGTCTCGCAAGACGTAGACGTTGCCTCGGCGGATGAGTTCTGCGTGAGAACGCGAAACTTCCGTATCGTGCAGTCGGACCGAATTTCCTTGGGTGCGACCGACGGAATGCACCGCCTCTTCCAGTTGGAATCGTGACCCTTGGTCACGCCCCCGAATGACAAACAACGACGCCACTGATCTATGAACTCCGATTGAGAAGATTGGGAGCGGCAACGGACGCTTGAGCAAGCGGCAGACGTTCTCGCGTGTGGCTAGCCACGGTTTCCCAGCAGACTCTTAATTTTACGGAGTAATGGCGCGTAATGGTAGGGTTTCGCAACAAGGTTCTCACCAAGTGGTGGCCTCGAATCACGCGGTAAGGTTCCGAGTACAACGATTGGGATAGCGCTGCGGGACGCCTGGCGGGCTAGGTTGTGGGTCGCTTGATTCGTGGGACTAGGATCGCAGTCAGCGTCGCAGACAATTAGATCGGGTTGCTCGCGGTCGGCAATCGAGCTGGCGGCCTCGATTTGGGCCGTTTCCAGGATCTCGGTTCCTTGCCTGCTGAGCAGTGCTCGCAGTATGTCGCGTGATTCTTGCGAAGCGTCGACTATCAGCACACGGGCTTTGTAAGGCAACGGACAGCTCTCCAGTATTGAAGGAAGTGGCACAAAGGGTAGGAATTGTGTACCGGTCTGTCAAAGGAAATGGTTTGGTCTTTTCATCAGGTTCTCGGGGGATGCTAGCAGTGAATGGTTACGCGTCTTAATCAATTCAGAAAATGCTCTTTACGCCTACGCCGGTTCTCGCCACAATACGCCACGCAATTTGCCCGCCGCCCCTCCCCGCAGTTTTAACGGGCATGCATTGCTTGTTTGGGGGGTGGTTCAACTCGTTCGGTCAAGGATGACCCTTTTCAGCAAGGAGTGCTGACGTGAGAACTTCGCTTGGTTTTGCCTTATTTACGGCAGCTATTGTTTCTATTCTGTCGAGTTCGCTCGACACGTCCGCCGTTGCTCAGCAGCCGGCAGCCTCGCCTAGTGCGAATGCTTCGCGGTTTGGCATTGCTGTGGTGGATGTCAACTACATCTTCAAGAACTATTCCCAGTTCAAGTCGGCTATGGAGGGTATCAAGTCTGATATACAACAGGCTGAAGTCAGTCTCAAGACCGCTCGTGAAGCGATTCAAGCCAAGGAAGAACAGGCGAAGAATTACAAGCCGAGTTCGCCAGAATTCAAGGAGCTTGATGAAGATCTGGCTCGCCAAAAAGCTGACTTCAACATCAAGGCAGGTCGCACTCGCAAGGACTTCCAGGAGCGAGAAGCCAAAGTTTACTATCAGACTTATCTGCAAGTTAGTAGCACAGTGCAATACTACGCACAGCAGAACAGCATTGGCCTCGTGCTCAAATTCAACGGCGATAAAATCAATCCGGATCGCCCCGATGCAATTTTGAAGGCCATCAACAAGCCAGTTGTAAGTCAAAACAACATCGACATTACGCCTGACATTCTGGCGTTGCTCAATCGAGGTGGTTCGCCCGGCGGTGCAGCCCCGGCTGCAAGTCGTGCCGTTCAGCCTCGTCATTAGGTCACCGCAAAGCTAGAGCTGGCGGCCGTCGCTCGCTCGTGTCTTTGCGAATGAAGGTCTGTGTTTGTTGAATTTTTGCTCTGAAGCGTATTCCGATGCTGTATTCTCGCTTGCAACGTACAATTTCTCACGCTGTCGCGGTCAGTGGCTATGGCTTCTGGAGCGGGAAGCCTGTACGGGTCGAATTTCGTCCGGCCCATGTCGGGAGCGGCATTACCTTTGTGAGAGACGATCAAGGCGAATACGCCAAAGTGCCTGCGAGAGTAGCGTATCGACAGGATGTACCAAGGCGTAGCAACCTTGAGTGCAATGGCGTTTCTGTTGAGATGGTCGAACATATTTCGGCAGCCTTGGCAGGCTTGCAGATCGATAATTGCGAGATCGGTGTTGATGCTGCTGAGATGCCTGGTTGTGATGGATCTTCGCTGGCGTTTGTGCAAGCCTTGGATTCGGTTGGCATGACAGAACAGCACGAGACAGTTCGTCAGCTAGTAATCACCAAGCCCATCCGACTCGAAAAAGGAGAAAGCTGGATCGAAGCGAGACCAGCGATCAATGAGAGATTTCGTGCGGAGTTTCAACTCGACTACCCTGACGACCCGATTATAGGACAGCAATCAATCTCGTTGGCCGTTTCGCCCGACAGTTTTCGTCAGGAGTTAGCTCCTTGTCGAACCTTTGTGTTGGAACGGGAAGCAGATGCAATGATTCGCCAAGGCCTTGGGACTCATGTGACACCCCAAGACTTGCTGTTATTTGGCAAGTATGGTCCTGTAGAAAACCGGCTTCGGTTTAACAATGAATGTGCCCGTCACAAGGCGCTCGATATGATTGGAGACTTGGCCCTGTCGGGCTTTGAAATTATCGGTCAGGTGATTGCTTACCGTAGCAGCCATCAACTTAACGCCGCTTTAACACGCGAATTACTGACACAATTTTCCGACGCGGCCCCCTTGAGGGCAACTGCCTAAAGATTTGAGGAAGTTTTGGATCACCCGTTTTTAGTGACCAAGAGTTAGTGTCTAAGAGCCAGTGTTTATGAGAGATGGGATATGGCAACAAGCATAGCAGCAAACGCGTGGATCGACCCCAGAGCCGAGATCGATGAAGATGTCGAAATTGGACCCTTCTGCACTGTGGGTGCTGGAGCTAAAATTGGCAGCGGCACAAGGCTGCTCAATAATGTCACGCTGATGGGCAACGTCACGATCGGACGCAACAACGTGTTGTACCCCAATGTCGTTGTCGGCGCAGAACCTCAAGACTTAAGCTATCAAGGCAGCGATACTTGCGTTGAAATCGGCGATCACAACACGCTTCGCGAAGGGGTAACAGTCAATCGGGCCAGCGAAAAAGAAGATGGTGTCACGCGCATTGGCAATCACAACTTTTTGATGGGCAATGCTCACGTTGCTCACGACTGTAAGCTCGGCGATCACATTGTCATCGCCAACGGCTCTTTGCTCGCAGGACATGTTCACGTAAAAGACCATGCTTCGATTTCTGGCGGCTGCGGAATCCATCATTACGTGACGATCGGTAGCTTTAGCTTCTTGGCCGCTTTGAGCCGTGCTCTGCACGATGTCCCGCCGTACATGCTGGTCGAAGGCATCGCCGCCAAGCCTCGCTGTATCAACATTGTGGCGCTGAAACGAAATAATTTTTCTGTAGCAGCAATTGATAGCCTAGCGGTTGCCAACCGGCTGCTTTATCGAACCAAAGTCGGAGTGGTTCATGCTCGCGAGATTCTGGCTTCGAAAGATCAGCTCACTCCAGAAGTCGAAAATCTACTGGGTTTTGTTGAAGGGCAATCGGAAGGCAAACACGGCCGTGGCCGCGAACTGAGGAGGGCAGCGTGAGTAAGTTACGATTAGCAGTTGTTGGCGCCGGCCATCTAGGAAGCATCCATGCTAGGATTGCCGCTGCCTCAGAAAGCGTTCAGCTGACAGCTGTGGTCGATCCCGTTTCCGAGAACCGGGAACGTGTTGCCGGCGAAACAGGTGTTCCAGCTTTTCGTGATATTCACGAGCTGTTCGGACTGGTCGATGCGGCAATTGTAGCCACGCCTACCACTACGCACATTGGGGTCGCCAAGGAATTATTGAACGGCGGCTTGCATCTGCTCGTTGAAAAACCTCTGACCACAACTGTCGCCGAAGCCGACGAGCTGGTGACCCTTGCACGCAACCAACAACTCACCCTGCAGGTTGGACATGTCGAGCGATTTAATCCAGGGCTAGCTTCGGTCCAAGAAAAACTCAGTGACCCTAAATACATCGAAGCCCGTCGTTGTAGTGGGTATACGTTTCGGTCGACCGATATTGGTGTCGTGCTTGATTTAATGATTCATGATATCGACGTGGTGTTGAGCTTAGTGCAATCGCCAGTCCAGCAAGTCGAAGCCCTTGGAATTTCGGTATTGGGCGACCAAGAAGATATGGTCAACGCCCGGATCCGATTTGCCTCGGGATGTGTCGCCAATCTAACGGCCTCGCGTGTGAGCTATGCAGCCGAGCGCGCAATGCAGATTATCACACCGACATGTGCAGCGACGATCGATTTCGCGCAGCGGAGATCGTCGTTGATTCAGCCTGACGGACAGATTCTTTCACGCGAATTTAACGCGAATGCTCTCAGTGCTGATGAGAAGTCGCATCTTAGCCAGCATTTATTTGCCGACTTGCTCGCTCGGCGCGACTTGCCTACGCTCGATGTGAATGCGATTGAGCAGGAGCAGCTCGATTTTGCCAGAGCAATACGCACCGGGACAAATCCACAGGTCACAGGTCACGCAGGCCGCGAGGCGGTTGCTGTTGCCGAAGCGATCTTAAACGAAGTTGCCGCTCATCAATGGGACGGGGCCTCGGGCACACGCCAAGGAGCGTATGCTTTGCCCATTTCACCCTTGGTTACTGCCGACGCCGATCAATGGTCGGATGACGATACCGTCATCATTCGCCGCAAAGCAGGGTAGCCCCTGGCTCTGCCAGGGGATTGAGCGTCGGGTGGCTTGATCTCGGGCGAAGTATTGGTGGTGTGCTATCCCCGACAAAGCCGGAGGCTACCAATCGATTACGCCAGATCTCGATCTTCAAAAAAGATCAGCGCCAACAGCATCGCAGCCGTGCAATACAGCGCGCTATACAGCAGCGCTGTCCATAAATACGCACTGGGCACAGTCGAAGCACCGGCAATAGCCCCTTCGATTTCATAGTGGTCCAGCACCGGTAGCATCACCGCGATCAACCGACCAATAAACTTGACGAAGACGATTTCACCGGCTGAGGATCTAGCGATCAGTGGACCGAGGTGGCCGAGTACGTAGATTGAGCCGCAGATTATAAGGTTGGGCATCATCGGCAGTCTGGTGGAGATGGCCACACTGATCGAGGCCATGACGACAGCCTCGAAAAAGGCGAGTATCAGACCGGGGACGATACGGATGACCTCTTCAAAGCAAAGCTGCCATTCGGGGACTGTTTTGGCAGATTCACGGGCGTCGTAGACCACTTTGTACGAGACGGTCATCAAAAAGACGATGCCTAAAATGACGAACATCAAGACGATCGGCCAAACGATACCTAGAAACTTGCCCAGGATAAATTGACGACGACCGATCGGCTTAGAAAGTACCGTTAGAGCGGTGCGTCCTTCAATTTCCTCGGCGATCGAGACGCTAGCAGTCCACAACGCGACAATGATCGCTAGCACTTTGATCAGGGTCATGCCCGAGGTTTTTAGCATCTTCACGTCTTCGCCAAACGTGTTGTATGGCACGTAGATAAAGGTGATCAATGCTACCACGCCGACGATCGTTAGCAACAAAAACACCGGTTGCGACATCGCCTCTTTGGCTGTCGCTGTGGCGATGATCGAAACTCGCGGGGCTAGCCAGCGGATGAGAAAGTACATTACGAACAGCCCTATCACACTGCCGGCGGCAACCGGCAGATAATGCACCTCTGGCATTTCGACGTCAGAGACAATCTCGCCTTTAACAACGGTAGGCAAATCGCTCTCGTTCGTGATGTAAAGCGTCGTGACATCGGTTTCGAAGCCGCGCGCTGCATTGCTGCCTGGCGTCCATTTGTAGGTTTCATCATCGACGATTATTAAAGGTTCGGCGAAGCCCTTGCCTGCCTCGGCTGAGATAGCGATTTCTTGCTCGCTTTCAACCGTGTAGCTCTGAAGCTCGTCGACGCGGAATGAGACCGGGACAGCGGTATCAGGTTTTTCAGTCGTTTGTGGCTGAACCGTAACTTCGAACTCCTGTGTACCAACATTCGAGAGACGCTTGAGCGAGGAAAGCACCCGCTCGTATGGCATCGTCGGGCCAGCCATCCCAACAAGAACCGCCAAGGCGATCAGCACATAGCCGACCGGTAACAACACGCCCTCGCTTACGGTATCTTGAATCGAACGAGCCAATCGTCGGTTGAACAACCAGCTGATCCCCCAAATAGCCACGAGGAGAAGTGTTCCGAGGGTTGCTCCGGCGGCAAGCAACCAGATTGGCGTGAGCCAGACAGTTAGGTTAGACATAAAGAAATTTTCAGCAAAAAGTCAAAGCGTTTACAACGTGTTGGCGCCGCCTACAAAGACGAGAAAAACAGCACGCAGTCACGATGTTTCTAAAACCATACTAGTAGCGGATGGCAAACTCCGCAAACTGGCCCAAGGGGGGCCGACGATCACGATCGACGCTACGGCAGTCGATGCTACGAATGAGGCCTGACATTTGTTCGGCCAATTCGCCCAAAAAACGGTCGAGTTCGGCCGGAGTACCTTCGACAACCATCTCAACCCGCCCATCCGGCTGATTCCTGACGAAACCACCCACCTCGAAGCCACGTGCAATCGTATAAGCGGTGTATCTGAACCCGACCCCCTGGACATTGCCGGAATAGATCACCTGTCGACGCTGGGTCATTATTAGACTCCAGAATGAACGTAAGCCACGCTTTAGCCCACGATTGCTAGCGGGCAATATACCGCGAATTTGTGCTAAAGGCTAGCACTGGCATGCTGACTTTATCACCAATTTCCGCGTCTCGACGACCTGGAGAGGTCCATCGAGTTTGACATTCACATTGGTCGTTGGGGCTTGGAATTGGTCATTTTTCTCTCGATCGTCTTGACCGGTTGGCCCGAGTTTCCTACTCTCCGCCCGCCATGAAATGCTCCTATTTGATCAAACGTTTACTTCTTGCCACTGCCGTACTCACCGCGAGTGTGGTCAGTTCTTCCTCTGGCTTGGCTTGGTCGCTTACTTCTCAGCCAGTTGAGGGCGTGTTAGTACTCCGTAACGGCAACATCTTGCGAGGTAAATTGCAGCAACGGGGCAAGTTCTATCATGTGTACATGCCAAATGGCGAGTTGCAAATTCGCGAACAGCAAGTCGAGATGGCTTGCCAAAACATAGAAGAAGCTTATCAACGCCGCCGAGAGGCACGTGCTGGTTCGACGGCGGACTCGCATTTCGAATTGGCGAGCTGGTGCTTGCGCCACGGTCTGCTTGACTACGCCAAAGCAGAAATCCAAGGTGCACAGACAACCGATCCCAATCACCCACGTCTGGCGCTGCTTCAACGCCAACTAAAACATTCGCTGCAAATGGAACATAGAAGGAAGCAACAGCAACAAGCCAAAGTCCACGTTACCGCAGAACCAGCCCCCCTCGATCCGGCCGCAATAGAAAAAGCACCCCAATGGGCGAGGGCACTTTTCGTTCGACAAATTCAACCATTGGTCGTACATTCTTGCGCCGCCGGTGGCTGCCACCAGTCAGATTCCAAGTCCGTTTTTCGTCTTAATCGCTTAGCAATAGACGGGGCTGGGCACCCTGAGACGACGCTACGCAACCTGGCAGCAACACTTGAGCAGATCAATTGGGATGCCGCAGGTCAGAGCGATCTACTGGTTCGAGCGAAGCGGGCACATGGCGCGCTATCCGCCTCCACACCACTCCCGCCGCACAAACTAAAAGTTCTGCAGGGTTGGGTAGAGCAATTGGCAGAAGTCCATCGCAAAGAGACCGAGTTGAACTCATTGCAATTGGTGGCAGCACTGCCGCCGAGTCCTCCGCAGCAGACAAAAACACAATTGCTCCCGCCCCAGCAACAGGCGTCCCAGGAAATGCGGGGTGAGATTCGCACCGCAAGCTACGAACCCAAAAATGCTGATCCCTTTGATCCGTCGGCATTTAACAGTCGCTATGCCAAAAAAGCCGAGCTGGCAGTCGAACCCGCAGTGCCGCATGTTTTAGTACCCGACGAACCAGCACTCATTCCGGTCCCGATACCGGTTATGGAGTGATAGCCTCGTTTTCGATTGATGATAGCATCTCGTAATTGTTGTCTGCCACTGCAGAGCCTGATCGCATTCCTTGCGAGGAGGACAGCGAGGAGGACTAAATCAGCAAGCCCTACCTACTATCTATGAACTGCCCCGTCATTCGACAAAGACTCGCTTCACCGCCTCCAAGTATTGCATCCCATGAACCTTATCTGGCTCTAGATAGCTCCCCTCGGTCCACTCGTTCCAGCAGTTGATATTCAAGATGCGCGGGCCATTCGACTTATCCAACCGCTCCTTGACAGCCCGCAATGCCTTTTCAAACCTTGCAGGCGTGTTGCCAGAGATGGTGTTGGTGAAAGGATAGCCGAAGTTTCCGTACTCCTGGCTTTGGTCCGTCCGGGGGCTGGGGTCCCAGCCCATCGTGACGTTGGGATAGTAAGGCACATCAAATTGTTCGCGGGCCTTGTCCCAAAACTCCAAGTACTTATTCTGCACGTACTCGTAATCGGTTTGCATTTTTGGAAACG
>JAJDEE010000268.1 GCA_029259975.1 Planctomycetota bacterium | reverse complement strand
CTCGTCCAAAGGCAGAGACTTGGTGTTCTCCAATTGTTATCGATGCTGAGTACACGACTGATAAGCAGCCAGGTATTCTCTTGCAGTGTGCTTCGAGTATTGCGCTGCACCGCGCAGACACCGGAGAGTCGATTTGGCAGGAGAAAATCGCCTGCGAGAGCGTACCCTCGGTCACATTCGACAACTACCTCTTCGTGCCTGCGGATGGGATTCGTGCGTTTGACATTTTGCCTGACGGCTTGAAGGCAATCGACGCGTCTGTGTGGCACGAAAGCAAGCTCAAACCCAATTCCCCCAGTCCAGTAGCGGCAGATGGCCAGGTGTTTGTTATCAATGGCGCAGGTGTGCTGAGCTGTGGGTTGTTAGAAACCAACAATGTCTGGAAGCTTCGCCTGGGCGGAAAATTTTGGGCTACGCCGGTGCTCGCCGGTAACCATCTGTATTGCATCAATGCCGACGGTAAGAGCTTTGTCGTCGAACTTGGCAAACCGGGAGAAAAAGGACGCATCGTTGCCGAAAACGAATTTGGCGAAGCAGTCTTAGGCTCGCCTGCGGTGGCCGACAATGGGCTGTTTGTGCGAAGTCATGCCCACCTCTGGAAAATTGCAAAGTAACACCCGACCATGCCCGACTCGATTGAAATTGTCCCTGCAGGCCAGCCTATCCATGCGACTGTGCGTCCACCAGGCTCGAAGAGCATCACGAATCGCGCACTGGTTTGTGCTGCGCTAGCCGAAGGCACTTCGACTTTACGCGGTGCGCTCGATAGCGAAGACACACGAGTGATGATTGCGGGATTGCGATCTCTCGGGATCACGGTCGAAGTACGCAACGACGGCGAAACGCTGGTCGTTGACGGCTGTGCCGGAATGCCGCCAGCAAATTCTGCAGATATCTTCGTCGAGAACAGTGGAACCACGATTCGCTTTTTGACAGCGCTGGTGACGCTAGGCAGAGGCGAATTCACGCTCGATGGTATCGCCCGTATGCGCGAACGGCCGATTGGCGACTTGGCCACTGGGCTCGAGCAGCTTGGCGCGAAGGTAACGCTACTCGGCGACAACCAATGTCCACCAGTGCAAGTAAAAGCAAACGGCCTAACCGGGGGCATCGCGCGCATTCACGGCGACATATCCAGCCAGTACCTCAGCGGCTTGCTCATGGCTTCGCCTTGCGCAAGGGAGGCAGTAAGCATCGAAGTCGAAGGACTACTCGTGTCGGTGCCGTACGTGGCAATGACGCAAGCGGTGATGCGATCGTTCGGCGTCGAGACGAAGGCTGCGAAGGATTTTTCGTCTATCGAGGTGCCACGACAAGGCAATTATCTTGCGAGCGATTACGCGATTGAACCTGACGCCTCGGCAGCTAGTTACTTTTGGGCGGCGGCGGCTGTGACGGGCGGTGAGGTGACCGTCACTGGCTTGAGCCGCGACAGCCTGCAGGGCGATGTTGCGTTTGTTGATTGTTTAGAGCAGATGGGTTGCGAAGTTCGCTACGAAGCAGACAGCATAACCGTGACCGGCGGCAAGCTACATGGCATTGACGTCGACATGAACGCGATCAGCGACACGGTTCAAACGCTGTCGGTCGTGGCGTTGTTTGCAGCAGGAACGACCAAAATCCGCAACGTGCCGCACATCCGCCACAAAGAAACCGATCGGATCGTCGCTGTAGCAACAGAGTTACGTAAGCTGGGGGCCGAAGTCGTTGAGCACGACGACGGGCTGGAAATCACTCCTGGGTCTTTTAGCCCAGACTCGATCGACACCTACAACGATCACCGTATGGCTATGAGCTTTGCGATAGCGGGTCTAGTGCGAAAAGGTGTCGTGATCAATAACCCAGGTTGCACGGCAAAAACCTATCCACGGTACTTCGACGACATCAAGTCGTTGCTGGCACAGTAAAAGGAAAAATAGACTCAGCACTTGCTACCCGAGCCAGATGTAGCCCCAGGGCTGATCGCCTTTCCGGCACGCGCGACCGTGTCGATCAACTCGTCAGCCCGCGCTAGAAGCGAGATGCCTGAAGCCATCGGTGGATAATTCACCGAACTAGGATCACAGGCTTCGAACTTTGCCGCACAGTGTTGGCAAGCAACCCGCTTACCAAGATACTCAACACGAATCTGCAAAGATCGCCCACAAGTGGGGCACTCTTGAACATAATAAGTTCCACCGGCCATCGGTTTACCTCCAGTGTTGGGTCTGATCTATCCATAAGTGTCCGATTACGAGTCATGCAGAATACCGCAGATACACACAAAACTCAAACCGCATCACCCAAAATGGGGCCATCCTTGATGCCAAAACCTCAAAAAATAATCCGTAAACCCTTATCAGCATATGCTTTGCGTCCACTTCCAGCAAATACCTAGATACGTCGTTGCTAGAGCCAGAGCTGTACTTTTGGGTTGCTTGCCAGGCTGATCACTCAGCTGAAAAGATGGAAATCTGCCGTGCAATCCTGTTCGATGGCAGGTTTCTGCAATGAAAACCGGACCCGAAGGTGTTGATCCAGGGGGCCACGCCTGAAAATTCTCGGTTTGTAAAAGTACAAAAAACTTGGCTCAAGATCTATCAGAGGTTGAAATTACACTTAGTTCGAGCCAAACGGCGAAGACAAACCGCTCCGAATATCTGTCGCAATTTTCGTTCGCAGAGTCTAAAATGGCACAGTGGGTGGAAGTATCGTTGCTCTTTACTTTGCCTGCTCTTACTACGAGCCTGAAATACGAGTCCGCACTACGTGTCGCTGCTAATTCGCAACACTGGGGGGCTTGAACTTTAGCACGGGGTCATTTGTTTTCATGGCCAACCGAATCTTTATTTCGTCTGTGGTAGTTCTCTGGCTTAGCAGCATGACTTGGCTGGTAACAGACCGCATTCTGCCCTCCTTTTTTGGCGGCCAACCGCCCCTAGCTAGAGCCTACGACGAAGGGCAAACGGTAGCTTGGAAGGTGACGTGGGATGGAAGAACAGTCGGCGAAGCCGCCAGTTTGCGGCAAGACGGAATTGGTGGTTCGACCGATCTTTACAATCGCGTAATTCTCGAAGATTTTCCCGTGATGGAATTGGCTCCGTCGTGGATTCGCGCAGCGATAGGGAACCTAGGGAGCATGACTTTCGACGTGAAGACCCGTATCGAGTTTGACCCTCTCGGGAATTTCTCCTCATTCAGCAGTCGGGTCTCGCTAAACGACATGCCCTCGATCTTGAGAATATCGGGACGCATCGAGGAATCCTATTTAAAGCTCAAAGTTCATTCGAACGGCATCAGCCACACCAGGCAAATATTCTTGCCTAATAGCGAAGTCCTGAGTGAGACACTCTTTCCTGACGCGAAGTTACCGTTCATGTATCTTGGACGAAGCTGGCAGGAAAAAGTTTACAGCCCTTTTAGTTCGCCTTCTGCTCCGGTAGAACGTGTGCATGTTGAAGTGGTAGCGAAAGAGTGTATTGAACATTGCGGAAAAGTCAGGCGTGTTATGCGTGTTGAATACAAATCGATTTCCGGTTCGGGGATTCCCGAACACGCCAGAACACAAGGGATTTCATGGGTTGACCCAGAATCGGGGGATGTTTTGAGAAGAGATGTTTTCCTGGGCAATTCGAAGCTTCG